>JBBQUI010000107.1:0-9574 GCA_038212575.1 Flavobacteriales bacterium | reverse complement strand
TTTGTATAGTCCAATTGCGTTGGCAATACTCAAATATGTTTTCTTTTTGAATCCTTTTACCGAAAAGGCCTGTGGATTGAGCATTCCTCTTGCAGAAACAATAATTTTCATATGCTTTTTCAACAACCAAAGTGGCAGGATCGAAAAATACCAACTGTAGATGCCGTTGATATACGCTATATCGAATTCGGTTTCGTCAACCAGTTTTTTGATGTTTTTTCTATTGAGCTGGTCTTTTGAAAAATAATAAACCGAAGTATTTTTGCTAAAAGTGTTCCATTGATTTGAAGCTACGTTTTTATAGACTTCAGTACTGCAATAATCCGTGTTTCGCGTAACTATGTAAAAATTACAGTAATCCCCCAAATGGTCCAGCATATTGGCATAGGAGCGCACTGGTCCGCCAGATTTTGTACCGGGCAGGAACCAATCCAAAAATATCAATATGTTCTTTTTTGGGTTTTCCATTTTTTATGGGGTGGCCATTTCTTTATAGATGTTTAAATATTGGCCCGCAATTTCCTTTAGGCTGAACCGTTTCACATTTTCTCTTCCCTTCTTAACCAACATTTCCCTAAGGTTTTCATTTTCAATAATATCTTTCAGGCCTTTTTCAATTTCATTTTCATCATAAGGATTTACAAGATAGGCACCTTCACCGGCAGCTTCAGCCATTGCGCCAAAATCTGAGGTAAGTACAGGTCTCCCCACTTTTTGCGCTTCGATAATGGGCATCCCAAAACCTTCATAGGTTGAGGGGAAACATAACAAATCACATTTTTCGTAGCATTCAACTATTTCACTAAAAGGGATATATGTTTTATTGGTATATTCAATTTTCAATTCTTTTAGTAGCTTTTGTTGTGCTTCAGACAAATTACCTATAATCAAAACTTCACAATGGATGTTTTGGATCGCTTTCAACGAACATTCTAGGTTTTTGTTCGGTTTTGTGCCAATGAGCAAAATAATGGGTTTTTCCGAATTAAATACCTTCGGCTTAAAAGTAAACATTGGGTTTACAGGATTATGGACTACGCTGATTTTATTTTTCGCAAAAGGAATTACTTTGGAAAGTTCCTTTTTTGTGAATTCCGAAATTACCGTAATCCGTTTTACAAACATTGCCGGAAGCCAATACCAAAGCAAAAGAATGTAAAAACGTCTAAAGATGTTGCCGTGAATGGCCGACTTTATATCGTGAACGGTCAGCACGGTGTTTTTGCCCGTGGCTAGGGCCAGATAATTTACATCGCCGGTAATGTGGTTGATATCGGTTTTGTTCGGGCTGAAACTTTTAATATTTTTTAAGATGGTACTTGGATCCCCGCCTGTGGCCGGCATTTCGGTTTTTTTTATGTGGCAGGTATTTACAATTTCGTCTTGAAGGCTTTCAAAAAGCTCCTCAATACTGTTGTACTGTGGCAGGCGTTGGCGTGAGATGTAGTTTACTGTTTTATTCATCGCTAAAATGCCAGTTTAGAATATTCTTGCACACCCAAAAAAATAGAAATACGAGCAATAGTGATTTTACCATGTGGTTTAGCACTACTACCAGTTCCGTTTCGGCCTTTACCAC
Organism: Flavobacteriales bacterium; assembly: GCA_038212575.1. Lineage (GTDB taxonomy): Bacteria > Bacteroidota > Bacteroidia > Flavobacteriales > Flavobacteriaceae > Aequorivita. Next base: position 7,995 of record JBBQUI010000107.1, on the reverse strand, counting down.
CTGTAGCCAGAATAGCGGTATAAAAAATAAAATAAGTGGTTCCCTTACTACCCATTTTAGTATTAGCCTCCAAAATAAAATTAACACCACACCGAAAATTGCCATAAAAACAATACCACCGAACACACCGTAATTGGCGTAGGCCTCGCCCACAACGCTCATACCCATAGACGTTCCGCTGCTTAAATAGAGGCCTGTAAATTTTTCAAAGTTTTCCACCCCGCCGGCTTCTTCCTTGCCCGGAATCAGAAACCGGGGCAATATACTGGCATATACTGCATCAACAACCGTTTCACCGTAGGCATAAGGTTCCTTTTCTGGGGTATACTTCATAATGGCGCTTATTATCCACCCTTGGTTCAAACGCACGTTCATTTCTCCTTGTTCCTCTTTGTCCTCTGTAAACCCACCGGATATCTTTCTTGTGAGAATATCAAAAAACAGCTCCAGCTTATTGCCGGAATACCCATTCCAGACTAATGTCCTGAAATCTGCCTTCACCAATTGAATGCCCGTAGCCAGTAAAAAACCCGAAACCATAATTATAAGGGTAGTCCTTATGGCCGGCTTTACCTTATAGGCCCAAAACATAAAAAAGAATGTTGACCAAAGAATAAAATCGTGGAATAGGGCAGACCTTATGGATTCTATGAAGAGAAAGAGAATTGCGGCGTAAAACAAATAACGGTGCCATCTTTTATCTGAAAATAGTAAAATGAGCGCGCCTACATATTTAAAGTTTTCCAATAGGTAAAAAACAAAACTGAGACTGTCCGGCATTATTCTTTTGAGCAGCCCAAATGCGATGCCTAAAAGAAGAATGTAAACCCCAGCAGAGGAATAGCGTTGAAACAATCCTTCGTCGATATTTAATTTCGGCTCCTTATAAATTCCATAAAACATGGCCAACGCGAGCACAAGGTATGCGGGCACTACATAGCCCACATAAATATCCTCGGGAATGTACATATGGTATTTAAAATGGGTAAAAGTATTTTGATACTCTATAATGGGTCCAATAATCCACTGCATTCCGGCTATTAAAAGTAATAGTTCCAATATGGGAACGCGGTGCCCCAGTGCGGTTAAAAAGCGGAACCCCACGTATACAACAGCCAATATTCCTATTACAGACCAAAATTCCATATCACTTTTCCAGTTGGTTCAACAAAGGTTTCAATGCTTCTTCAGCGTTATTGGTTGAGAGTCCATCAATAGATTCGACCATTGAAAAATTTTGCCGATCAAAGCTATCCATTTTCTCGAAATCCACGGGAATTACCATTCCGGACCTATAAGGTTTTACGCCCAACATCTTTTTTGAATACCATACTTGCAGCCCACAGGCTAGATATTCAAATAGCTTGTTAGAAGCGTTGTATTTATAGTTATCATCGTTAGCGGTATACAAAATAAGACCAACATTGTATTTTTTCAAAGTTAAGGGAATGTTGTTATAATCTACCCCGCCTTCAATAAAGTTTATGTGGGGACTGTCCAAGGCCTTCAGATAGTCTAAGGTTTCGGCATTATAATTATAGCCGTAAATATCAAACAAAACCTCTCCCTGTTGCGCAAGTACCCAAGTACAATATTCCTTTATATAGGAATGATCCACGGTCAAGGTACCAATATAAACGGTTTTTAAAGGTATTGTGGCTTTGGAATTCTGAAGCTCCTTTCCCCAGCTCAATGGCGGATAATTGGGAAGTATCCGCATTTTGCCACTATCAACTTTAGGATTATCTGCCAAAAACAAACGGATCCTGTCTTCATTGGTCTCGGAAATCCAGATGGCTTTTTTATATAAAAAATCCCGCTCCCATTGGTAATATTTTTTCACCAAACGCATCCCGGTTTCATACCATTCTAAGCTAAAATATTCATGATAATGTATCAACAATTCAGCTTTTTTATTGAATAATTTTAAATACCAGTAAACGGGCCAGACGGAGTAACTTTCAAAATAAAGGATTTTGTCCGGTTTAAAGAATAACAACCCAAGCAGACATTTAATGTTGAAAAGTGCGTATTTAAAAACACGGATGGTTGCATTTTCGGCCAAATTTGGCGCGGCAGTCCTTGAAATGTTATCGATTGCAGCGTTCCTATATATTTTCCGCTTTTTGTTGTTATGGGTGGTCCAAACTTTTATCTTCAAATCTTTCTCTTCCGAACTTATGTTCAAAAAGTTCATTGCGGGTGGGTAAAATTCCACTGACAGATAATGCACGACTGCTATTTTTTTCATGCCATTACCGTTTTTAATACCTTCCTTAGGATTGATTCATAATCATATCCCGCTTGGTGTACTTTTTCGTATCCCTTTGAAGCAATCAATTCCAACTTCTTTTCATTGTTCAAATAGAAGTTTATTTTTTCCAAAAGGTCAGTTTCATTGTCATAAAATATAGCTTCACTGTCGTCAAAAAAGGAAGTAGTTTCTTTGTTGCGCTCTGTCAAAAGTGCGGTGCCACAAGCAGGGATTTCAAAAGTGCGGGTGGTGTGCAACTCCGGGAACCATTTGCTTATGGCACCCCAGCCTATGCGCGCATTTTGGAATTGCTTAACATAATCGTCGCCATAAACCCCTTTTCCCAAATAATTTAAGTAGGGATTAGTTTTATGGGAATTGGCAAAAGTTTCCCATTTTGTTCCAGCAAGCGTAACGGGAATTTCGTCTTCCAATAGTTTGCGAATCACTATTTCTCTTTCCTTTTCGTGGCGGCCAATGAAAACCAATCCTTTCTTGGATTTGAAATCGCTTTCTGATTTTTTATGGATTTCCTTATCAAAGCCTTGTGTGGTATAAATAATTTTTGAGGGATCCACGTGTTTAGAGTAGAAATCCAACTCGTATGATTTTGTGGTAACTAAAAAATCATAATAACTTAGGGTTTGGTTGAATAAGGCAGATTTGTTATAAGTAAAAGCTGGATCTGGAGTAAAATGAACCATTTTTGTAGTGTAATCTCGAAACATTTGTATCACTTTTTCATTTAGGAAAATACCTTTATCAACCCAAATTAAGTCATAATTTATTTTTTTGAATTTGGAGAGCACATACCGGTTTACATTTCCAATCAAAGGGCCTTTATTATACCTAAAACCCAAAGAGCGCCAAAGCCTGTTGGTATTGTAAAATGGTATGTGAATATCTATAACGTCAAAAATCTCTGCATTCAAAATTCCGAAAATTTTGTCGCCTCGCATTTTACTGGTTGTGCCGGGCGAATATTGACCTACGTATAAAACTTTCATATTTTCTCTAAATTCCTTAATTACTTTACAGCCGTTTCACAAAAATCCAAAAGCAACTTTTGGGTGTTTTCCGAATTGTACCTTCTTAAAATTGAGTTGAACACAGTTTCAGTTTTGTTTTTTAAAACATCGCTATCGGTATTTAAAACTTCTTCAATCTTTTTAAAAATAGCATTCGCGTTTGGTTCACAATACCAAAACGTATCATTTTCAAAGATAGTGGGAATCCCACCCCTATTGGTGCCAATAGCAGGACATTTTAGAGCAAAGGATTCCAAAATTGAAAACGGTTGGGCATCATCCACAATGGATGGCACTACCACAAGGGAGGCATTTTTAATAAACTCATTCACATTTTTTACGTGTCCTTCAAAAAAAACTCTTTCCTTTAATTGCAATTCTTCAACCAACCTTACTATTGAACTGTGATAGGTAGCTTCCATAGTATTTGCAGATTTTGGATTGAAAGCTCCCAAAACTTTTAAAGCATATTTTTCCGGAAGCATGGATAGTGCTTTTATTAACAAATGCAGGCCTTTGCCTTCAATAATTCTTCCGAAATACAGAATTTGGTTTTTGTTTTCTTTATCATATACCAAGGACGAATCTGAAAGGTTTAGGAGAATACCGTCCGCCACATAGTCCAATTTTGTGGTCGGTGGTAAGTGTCTCGCCCAATAACTCCCCACCATTTCATTGTTGGCAACATAGTTTTTGATGCCCCTCAAACCCCATTTATTTAAACTGCCAATAGAATTTTTGTTATACACCCATTTAAAGTAAACCATAGTCCGGATACCTGTTATGTACTTTACAATTCGAATCATTGGAAACGCATGGATGGTGTGGGTAATCAATAAATCGACTTTGTTCTTTTTTATGAAACGGACAAGTTTCTCAACGGATTTTAGGTATGAAAAAACGCCCTGCACATTTGGCGGTTGTAAATTGATCACCTCAACCCTTTCATATTGAACGGCATAATCGGTAAATTTTTCGCAGACCAAAAAAACCTCATTACCACTTTTTTCCAGATATTCGGAAAAAACCGACATGGATTTTTCGGCTCCCCCGAAGGTGGAGGAGGCATTTCCGTCCACAATTAAAATTTTCATCCCATTATTTGTTTGTTTATTTTATGGCCAATTGCTTCCCATGTCATTTCGTTTCGGGTATACCCCCAAGCATTAGCCCGCATCTGTAAATATTTTTTTTCGTCTTTCAAAAGTTTCTCAATTTCCGTTGCAAAATCCTCGGCCGTGAATGGGTTTTCAATAATAATTCCGGTTTCATCATGCTTTACCAATTCTGGAATGCCAAAACTACGTGGCGCAATGCTAGGGCAACCAAAATATCCGGCTTCTATCAGCACGGCGCCCATCGTATCCATTTTTGTAGGGTGTACCAACAGGAACGCTTTTGACAAAATATCCTTAAATTTTTTTAAATCCTCGGCATCCGTTTTTTTCAACATGCCCACATATTCTATCCCAGGTTCTTCCAAAACTTCGGTAGGTGGTTTTTCACCCATAATCGTAAGGGTGGCCGAAGGATAACGTTTCCTTATCTTTTTAAAAGCTCCAACACAAATATGGCCACCTTTTTTTTCAAAGTTAAGGCTAATAAAAACGAAATTATAACCGCCGTCATACTTGTCCTTGTCAGGCATTTCCACGTTTCCGCCAGTATATACCAAGTGCTTTTGCAATTCGTTTAAACCGTAAACCTTTACCATTTCATCCCAAGCCCATTGGCTGCCCACAAAAATATGGGTGGCGTTTTGGAGCCATTTTTTTTCCTGTTTTGCAATCCGGTCAACATCTTTTTTGCTGAAAGTTTCAATTTTTGAGAAAATTTTCAAATAGGTTATAAAATCTGCATCCAGATATACGCCATAGGCCGTATTATAATTACATTTAAGCCAAGGCGTCTGTCCGAAAAATAAATTATAATCTGCCTTTTCAAGTTTATTTTTGACTTCGGAATCAATTTTTTGCAATCGGCTTTCCGAGAAGAAGTTGAAGTTTCCCCGAAGTCCTAAAGTACGGTACAATTTGGAATGTGATTTTTCCAATAGGTTTACAGGAGGATTGATGGGACCTACGTAGTTTACTTTTAAATGTTTTTCCAGTTCCCTATGGATATTGAAATTGATACCGCTCCACCCGCCACTGGTAACGTTTAAATCCTGATTACTTATAAAGTTGATTTTTTTCATCGAGCGCGTTTATTTTATGAATATGCAGACTTTTTCCATATTCCACCGAACAATCCACTTTTTATAAGTTTTGTTTGTTTCACTAACATTTTAGGGGAGTTGTTTAATATTTGTCAATTCAAAAAGGGTTAGCAATTTTTCCACCTTTATCTTATAGCTGTTCGCAAAGGCAAAATTTCTTCTTTCATTAAAAGCTTCCTTTGAGTTTATGTCGCTCCAATTTTCCTTCTGAAGGTTAAAAAAAGTCGGAAATTCTGAATTATCAAATGTGGGAAGCATCGGGAATAATTTCAGGTCGTCATACATACTTATTCGGGTTGAAATTATTGGTTTACCGGTAGCCAGATATTCCAGAATTTTGTGCGAATTTGAACATTTATTTTTATCGAAATCATAGTCGTAACATATCAAAAATGCGTCTTGATTACGCAGTTCTTCGGAAAGTGTTTTTGAGGAAACCATTCCGTGGAGGACACAATTTTCACTGTTCTTCAGAAAATCTACAAACGCTGTTGTGTCCTCGGAAACTGTACCGCCCAAATTATTCACCCCTTTTTGAAAAGCGCCATAAAAATGGAATTCTATTTCAGGATTGTTCTCTATTATGGCGGTAAGGTTGGCTTTGTCCAAAATTGGTCCTATCAGCAGATTGCCAACATATGCCACTTTTTCTAATTTATTTTCCGGGTCAAAATGTTCAAGCTTGTTGCCTTCAATAAAATCTGGACTTAAACCGTGGTGAAGCAAGGTTTTGTTTTTGGCGTTCGAAAATGCTTCCAAGATTACTGGCGATATAGAAACCAATTGGTCAAAACCCCTGTATTCCTTCCTATATTCTGCATTTACTTGATCTGCCGGAAAAAAGATAGTTTTTTCACCTTTAAAACTGGAGAGATCAGTAAAAGCGCCATTGCAGTCGAAGGAAAGAACATATTCAAAATCTGGATACTTCTTCAACCATTTCTTTACTTTACTTTTTAGGACCGCATTATACCAAAACCTAAAATGAAACCTAAACCAATTTAGATTTTTTGAAATTGGGAATGAAACTAGCCTAATGTTTTTATGGTCTGGGCAAGCTTCGTCCTTTTTAGGAGATGAAGAAAAATTGACTGTCAAAAAATATACGTTAAATCCGGCTTGTGCAAACGCCAAGGCATAATGGTGCTTTGAAAGTTTGGAAATGCCCCAATCTTCGGGAGAGATTATAAGTATGTTTTTATGCTTTTGGGCCATTATTTAAAGAGTTTGCGCAGACTGCTGGTTTTTTCCAAAAGCATTTTATATTTTCTTTTATTTCCTTCGTGAGTTCCGTAAAATTCGTGGGGAACGGGATGTTTTTTCATAATGTTGTCAAACTCTTGAGGGGAAAGACCCAATTTTTTCAAAACATATTCGGTATCGTCGCTAAGTTCCTGAGCGTCGTAAATTGGCGATTCCAGAGCTTTTAGTGCTTCTTCCCTGCTTATTTGGCCGGAACAGATAAGGGTGCTTAAATGTGCCTTGCGTTTGTCCACCCCAAATTTTGTGGGAAGAATATAGTTTTGATAAAACTTGGTCCAGAGCGACTCGCAATGTTTGCCGCCGTAATCCCGCCAATCGAGCTTTTCCGTAATAGTGGCAATGGCTTCTTTTTTATTGTAATCCACATAATCCAAAAGGGATATGGGCGTCAATTTTTGGAAACCGGTGTATTTTATGTATTTGTAAAATGGTACCCGTGGATAAGTTTTCAGTTTTATGGCACCGAATTTATCGTGAATGGATTTTAGGTTTGTATAGTCTAATTTTTGATATATCCAAGCCTGCGGCAAAATGAATTCCGTAACGATATTGGTTCCGCTGATGATGTAATTGATGTTGAACTGCGATGCCAGTTTAAACATAGTTGCCTGTATGGCGTGGTCTGAAACTACTTCAATATCAATAACCGAAGCCTTTAAATAGGAAAGTTGCAGATCGCGAAATTCTTCCCAATTCACAACAATGGTATGTAGATCGAAGCCCAATTTTTCAATTATACTGTTCACGTTGTGGACGGCAAGTTCAGAATTCCAACCATTGTCAAAATGCACCGCCAAAGGCCTAAGCCCAAGTTCCTTAACTAGTTGGGCTACGTAGGTACTATCCACACCGCCACTGAGGCCAATAAGGCAATCGTACTTTTTGCCCTTGCCGTTTTCCTTTATTTCGGAAATTATTTTGTCCAAAGCTTTTGAACGTTCGGGCTCTTTCAATAAATTTTTCTCGGCGGCCGCCCGATATTCAAAATAATGATTGGAGATGCCATTTTCATCAAAGCTAATATTTTCGTCCGTGGTATCCATTATTGTTTTTGTACACATTTGGTACGCCCTTTCGGAGAACAGATCTGGATGATATTTACTTGTTTTTATAATCATAATTTTGAAAAAACTTCCTCGATCAATTGATTTTGTTTTGGGTAATTGATCATTATCCCCTTTTGTTCCGAAGCATATACAAACAGGCTTCCCGCCGCTACGGCAGATGCCCCG
>JBBQUI010000106.1:0-9814 GCA_038212575.1 Flavobacteriales bacterium | reverse complement strand
GCAAACGGAAATGCCCCGAGCAATACAGTTTCCAATGTTCCTTCCCCTGCAGCGGCGGGTTATATTGCCAAATGGAACAGTCTAAAGGATGCGGAATTTCTTTCAGCCTTATTGCAAGCAGATATAAAAGTACGTTTTTCTGAAAAGGAACTTGGCTTTGGTGGTAACAGTTTCGGTCGCGGCAGTTTGATTATTACACGTAGCGACAATAAAACAAACACAGATTTTGACAAAACAGTGACCCAAATAGCAAACGAAATGGGGCGCCAATTGTACGCTTCGCCTACCAGTTTTGCAGATAGTTTGACTGATTTCGGCTCACAATATGTGCATTTGATTAAAAACCAAAAAGTAGCAATGCTGCAGGGCGAAGGTACTTCCTCTTTAAGTTACGGCGCGCTTTGGCACTTTTTTGAAACCCAATTAAAATACCCAATCATCTCCATAAATACGGATGATATTGGCAATGTTCAATGGTCAGATTATGATGTGTTGATTCTTCCTGACGGAAATTATAAATCCATTTTAAACGAGGATGCTTTTAAAGCCCTTGAACAATGGATAAACAAGGATGGAAGGGTAATTGCCATTGCCAATGCGGTAAGCGTTTTTGAGGGCAAGGAAGGTTTTGATTTAGTTAACAATATTGATAAAAAAGCTGAAAAGGAAAAAGACACCTTGGGAAATATGATACCTTACGCCCAGCGCGAACTGGAAAGCACCAAAGATTTCATCACTGGAAGTATTTATAAGGTTTCGTTGGACAATACCCATCCGCTGGCGTTTGGTTACGGCGATACTTATTACAGTTTAAAACTTGGCAGCGATTCCTATAAATTTCTAAACCACGGGTATAATGTAGGCTACATAAAGGAACCTGAAAGCGTTTCCGGTTTTTCTGGTGAAACAGCTAAAGCTGCTTTAAAAAATTCCATTGTTTTTGCCGAAGCTAAAAAGGGTAGTGGCAGTGTGGTCTATATGGTAGATGACGTTTCCTTCCGTTCCTTTTGGCAGAACGGGAAACTGTTTTTAGCGAATGCGGTGTTTTTTAATAGTAATGGAGGTTTTGAGTAATTCAAAACAACAAATCAATTAAAAGGATTGCCTAAATTTTCATTGGTGAAAGGATGAAGAGAATTTTTTCTGAAATTAATTTTGGGTTTAAACTTACAAATTCACTCCAAAGAAATATCCAACTAAAGCTGTCAATCCCATTGCTACTGTTCCCCAAAATGTAATTCTTAAAATTGCCTTCCCTATGTTTGAACCACCTGTTTTAGCGGCTAATGCACCTAAAATAATTAGGAATATAATAGCGAAACCATATAAATAATATTCAATATTTTGAATTGGTAGAAATAATGCAACTAATAATGGAAGTATTCCTCCGAACGTAAATGCTGAGCCCGAAGCAAAAGCAGCCTGTATGGGTTTTGCTTGGCTTATTTCGTTAATCCCTAGCTCATCTCTAATGTGAGCACCTAAAACATCATGTTCCGATAGTTCTTTGGCAACTATTAAAGCGGTTTCTTTTTTCAGACCTCTTTTTTCATAAATTTCAGCCAAGCGCTGTAGTTCAAGTTCTGGAGTTTCTTTTAGTTCAATTTTTTCACGTTCAATATCGGCTTTTTCCACATCTGTTTGGGAACTAACCGAAACGTATTCCCCAGCTGCCATTGATAATGCACCTGCAACCAAGCCTGCAAGGGTAGCTAAAATAATAGGCTCTCTTAAATCGCTGGCAGCAGCAACTCCTATCGCAAGACTTGCAGTAGAAAGGATCCCATCATTGGCGCCAAGTACTGCCGCTCTTAACCAATTACTTCTATGTATGTAATGATTGTCTAAATAATCATCTGGCATTTCACTCATCTTTGGTGTTTTAAGGTTCTATCCAATTTCTTGTATTATATTTATAGTGAGTATTTTAATTCTAAGTGAAGGTATGAAAATCACCCTAATATTTTCAAACCAATCATTCCAACTAGAAAGCCAAAACATGCCCCAAGTGCTGGAATCCAATTTTTTTTCATCCGTGATAAAGGAGCTATATCTTGAAAAATCAAATAGATTACTCCACCCGAAGAGAAAATCATAAGTGCTCCAATGGTCATGGGCATACCGGACAAAAAGTAATATCCCAACAATGCTGAAGCGACACCTGAAAAACTCAAGAGGAAAAGAATAGTCAAACATTTTTTGGCAGAATAGCTAGTCTTTAGTTCTAGGTATGCATTGAATGCTTCTGGGAAATTTTGAACTCCAATAATTATGGCCAGCAGTATTCCTAGTTGGGGATTCTGTGAAAACACAGCGCCCATAGCAATGGCTTCGGGAACAAAATCTGAAAGCATCCCTAGCAACTGCGCCATGGTTCCCCCTTTCCGCTCAATATATCGATCTATAAAAAAGAATGTTATAGCGCCCGCCAGAAAGCATATTGCCATGGGTAATAACGAAAGTACATGCATTCCTTCAGGTATCAAAACCAATGTTACTGCAGCCATTAAAATGCCACCACCAAAGGCGGTGGAACTATGAATGATTTCTGCTTTTATTAATCCGGTTTTAACGTGATCTCCAAAATAATGGGATAATAAACCTCCTAAAAAAACAGTTGAGCCTGAAAGCAACGAGAACAATATTATGAGCTGAAGTTCGGTCATATTAAAAGTTAAAGACTATTTATCAAATCTACTCATGTTCCATTAACATCCAAAAACAGGTGATGCATTTCTTTGATGAATGATTACCTGAAATTCATGAGTAAAATTACTCCTAATATTGACTTTCTATTTGGCAATATTAATTGAATTGTTTTTTTAATTCTCAAAAATATTAAGACCCTTTTTATCAATTAAACAATAATATTGCATTTTTCTCTATTGTGCCTTGGCGTGAGATAAACATAGTATAAAGGCACAGATAATGCTATGTGAATTGGCTTTAATTTTATCGTAGGGTATTTATCAAACTGTTTAATTATTAATTTTGGAAAGCACAAAGTCGAAATTGACTGTTATTTCGTTTCCAACTTTTATGGTTCCAAGAAACATGACAGGTGGCTCCATGTTAAAGTCTGTCATCTTTATTTTTTTGGAAACCGTTAGTTGTAAATCACCATTAGGCAATACTTTTCCATGTGCCGAAATAGGAACTGACTTACTTACACCGGCCATGCTAAGCTTACCGATAGTTTCCATGCTTACAACTTGGGATTCATTTATTTTTACATCTGCATTACTGAACGAATATGTTATATAAGGATACTCATCAGACTTAAAGGTTTCGTAGGTTTTATTATCCATTTTTTTCCCTTCTTCACTTATAATACCCCTTACAGGAATTTTAATTTCTGCATTTTTTATTGAAGCGAGCATATTGTTTTTTATTTGAAATGAGCCCTTGCCTTCTATTATAGTAACATCCGATTCCCAACCGTGCAATGTGGAAGTACCTGTGATTGTTGCTTTCACCGATTTCATAGAAAAGTCAGCAGACACCAATGCTGCCGGCTTTTCAACAGTTGTTGTTTGAGGGCTATCAGTAGTTGTTGGTATTGGTTTATCTATAACTATTGGCTTAGTGCTATCAGTAGTTGTTGTTTTAGTCTTCTTAATAACTGGTGGTTTAGTTTTATCAACAGTTGTTGTTTTGGTCTTCTCAATAACTGGTGGATTATTGTTATCAGTTGCTGTTATTGGTGTTGTTTTGGGCTCCTCAATAACTGTTTCTTCAGAACTATCTATATACTTTGTAGTTTCAGGGGTAATCTCTGAAATTGAAGTATCTATTTGAGTTTCTTCTTGCGCTTCGGTAGTTTTAGGATTTTTGCATTGCACAAATGCAATAGATACTACAATACCGAATGCTACGAGTAATCGAGAAAATTTCTTCATTATTTTTTATTTAACTTGTTAAGCACCAGCCATTCCATTTCTCATTAACCTTAAAAGGGGTTGCTGAGTTCGTGAATGCGGATACGTTTTTTCATTTGCCTTCAATTAAAATGGGTTTTACTTCAATGGTTATTTCCATTTCGATTTTCGACTTAATGGAATGGGATATTAAACAAGCATTTTCGGCTTTTTTTACAATCCGCGTTGCCTTGTCCCTATGCACCTCATTATGAATGACCACTGTAGGTTTCAGCAGGATTTCGCTCATCATTAACTCACCTTCAACCATTTCCAGCTTTCCTTTTGCCTGACAGCTGAAACTTGTAAATTCGAGTGTAGAATTTTCGGCAATGGCTAAAAAAGTAGTCAATAAACAACTACTAACAGCAGCCACAAACAAGTGTTCTGGAGACCAAATTCCTTCCATTCCTTTAGGAAATTCTGGGGGAGTTGCTACTTCAATACAAACGCCATTTTGTTTTTTCAATTCAGGGGAACACATAATGCCTTTACGACTGTTTTCCCAATTGATATCTACATTGTAATAGTGTATTTCCATTTTTTTTATTGTTCAATTTTTTTTTCTGTTTTTATTCTAAAAAGAGCATAAATTGGGCAAAACTTAAAGAGACTTGTTAAAAGTAGTATCCCTGTTACAAGTAATAACACCATAGCAAAAACGCCAGTTATAATATCAGCAAAGTATAAAACAGGTGCAATGGTAGCTAATACCACCCTGATAATTTGGTCTGGTAATCCCATGTTCCTTTTCATAATGATCTTATTTATTTTTTGGCAGATTCCTTACTTGCTCCAAAGAGAGCTTTTTTGTGCAGAAGAACCAATCATAACAAGTAACGCCCTCTTCTTTCATTTCCATTCTGTCTTTGGCTACACCACAAGATCCCGCCGGAGGTACTATCACATCATCACCAGGCTGCCAATCTGCAGGGGTGGCCACACCATAAGCATCAGCTGTTTGCATGGCGATGAGGGCTCTTTGCAACTCGTCGAAATTTCTACCCATTGAAAGCGGATAATAAATTAATGCACGAACTATACCTTTGGGGTCAATAAAGAATACGGCTCTTACTGCTTTGGTTGAACTTTCACCGGGCTGGATCATGCCGTATTTTTTGGCGACTTCCATCGTGATATCCTCAATCAAAGGAAAAGTAACTTCTATATTTTTCATGCCATTAAACTCAATCTTGTCTTTTATGGTCCTTAACCAAGCTATATGGCTGTATAGACCGTCAATAGACAAGCCGACCAACTGACAGTTTAAAGCGGTAAATTCAGACTCTCGGTTTGCAAAAGTCATAAATTCTGAGGTACACACAGGGGTAAAATCGGCAGGGTGACTGAATAAAATAATCCATTTACCTTTATAGTCCGACGGGAAATTTATCTGCCCCTGTGTTGTAACTGCTTTAAATTCTGGAGCAACATCACCAATTCTAGGCAAGCTGATTATTTGTTGTTCTTGAGCTTGTTCTATCATAATAGTATATGTTAATTGGGCTCTTGGTAAACCTTTTTTTGTTGCTTATAAATTGTAATTGATACTAATTTGTCTTTTCTGACTGTCTAGAAGCTAATCGCAGCTTCCAAGTTGAAGCCGTCAAATTTTGCACCTGCAAATCTTCCGGTCCAAGCATCACCAGTGTATTGTTGATTGACATATTCTGCTTTTACAACAATATTCTTTGAAAGAAACCAGCCACCGCCAACATTTACCCGACTGATTTCTAAATCGTCCGTAGCGCTATCTAAAGTTTTTCCCTGTACGGTATTATACCTTCCACCTATATAGAATTTTTCATCCTGGCCAAAACGATAAAGCAATTCGGCTGCCAACTGTGTAAAATCACCCTCTTCATCAGCTACCGGTGTAGTGATTTCATCACTTCCTGAAGCCAATTCATAAATACCAAAGAACTCAAGTCCTTTAAATTTTACGAAAGGATTGATTTGTATTGCAGTAAGTTTTTTGAAACGAGCGTTGTATCTGCCTTCAAATGCTGCACCCTGCGTATTCCCATCAGCGTCTGGCAATGTGTGCAATACTTTGTAATATCTGCTACCTGCACGGTCGCCTCCGTATAGCCAAGTGCCACTGGTTGTACCATGATTGGTGTAGATTGAGCCCGTTAAACGTACTCTTAAATCACTGTTTAGTTGTTTATCAACGCCCAATTTGCCATAAAAAGAAACCCTGTTGTCAGTTAAGTCGTTCTTAATTACATTTTGATTAAGCTTACCATTGGTAACCCCAACCACTGCAAGTAATCCACTATTCTGAACCGTTACTTCACCAAAAGCTTCGGTTGAAAAGGAATCCATTATATAATTTCCCACAAATGGGTTATATATGGCTCTGGCATTGTCTGTTCTGCGAAAATGGGCATCACCGTAATTGAATTCATCCAAACCAATTCTAATGGTTGTATAATTCATGATCTCCTCTAAAAACCCAGGGCTAACGAAATCAAGTTTGTCAATTTGAATATGTCCTCCTTTAACCCATGATTCTTGATGGTGTTGTGATGAAAGGTAGACTTTCAGGTGCATCCTCACCCCATCGATCAGTTGCGCATCAAGGTTAAGGTTGGCTGTGGGTAGGTTAAAGTCGGCACCAAGCTCAACCAAATTGTTGAGGTCATTTTCTTGGCTTAAGCTCTGAAACTGCATGGCAAAGTCACCGCCTACACGAACCCTTACACCTTCAAATGTAACAGTGTCCGTTTTGGAAGTTTCAAAAACATTTAGACCACTCTGATCATTTGCTCTAAAATATTGCAGTTTTTTTTGTTGTGCATTTAAGCTAATTGCGAAAAGGCAAATCGATAATAATATTAGTTTTTTCATCTTGTTTTATTTTATTGATTAGTTAAGGTTACCCTTCATTTTGTTTAATATATTTTACTTCAAAGTCAAGTTTAAGAGCATCACCAGTTTTCATTGCACCCAGCATAAATGATGGTGGTTCAACACCATAATCTGTCATGTTTAGCTGGTATGAACCTTTATAAGTGATTGTGTTATTTGCATTGATTACAAGGTGTATGTCCATTGCTACATCTTTGGTAGTGCCCGCTATGGTGAGTTTGCCACGGGTTTTGAGCAGATAACCTCCTTTTTCAGGTGACTCCTTAGAAGAGGTTAGTTTGTAACTTATGTTTTTATACTTGTCTGCCTTCAATGCTTTGTAGGCATTCTTGTCAAGTCCTTTATTATCACTTTTTAAATCTTTAACTTCTAAAGCGAACGTAAGCGATTTCACTGAAGCAAGTCCACTTTCATTTGCAGTGCTAAAGATTAATTGTGCTTCTCCGTTGGCACGAGTGGCATCCATTTCCCAATCATGTAAGGTGGAAGTTCCGTTTAATTTCATTGTGACATTCTGAATTTTGTATGTAGTTTGTGCATATCCAATGCCGCTAATTACTATCATCATTAAGATAAGAGCTAAACCGTCTAAGTACTTTTTCATTTTCTTCATTTTTTTGATTTGAACTGTTTATATTAATTTTAGTTTGTCAGTATTATTTTAAGCGCCTTTTCCTTGTCAGCATTTCCAAACACTTCATAGGCCTGAATGACCTCGCTCAACTTAAAGCGGTGTGTGACTAACTTTTCTGGTTGGATTTTTCCAGAAGAAACTGTTTTCAATAACATAGGGGTGGTGTTGGTATTTACCAATCCCATAGTGATGGTGATATTTTGAATCCATAGATCCTGAATTTGCAGATCTACACTTTTTCCGTGCACTCCAATGTTTGCAACATGACCTCCAGGACGTACAATCTTCTGACAGATATCGAAAGTAGCGGGAGCACCTACGGCTTCTATGGCTACATCTACACCATCTGCTGTTTCGGCCATTATCTTTTTAACGGCATCATCTTTACCTGAATTAATAGCATCTGTAGCACCCCATTTTTTGGCGAGTTTCAGACGGTTTTCATCCAAATCGATCATATATATCTTGGCTGGGGAATAGAATTGTGCAGTAAGTAGGGCAGACATACCGATGGGTCCAGCACCCACAATAGCGATAGTGTCGCCTGGTTTTACACAACCATTTATTACCCCTATCTCGTGGCCTGTTGGCAGGATGTCACTAAGCATTACCAATGCTTCATCATCAATACCTTTTGGAGCAGCATAAAGACTGTTATCGGCATGCGGAATGCGAACGTACTCTGCTTGCGTACCATTAATAAGGTTACCTAATATCCAACCTCCATCTTTACAATGGCCGTACATTTGTTTTTTGCAGTACTCACAGGTTCCGCAGGCAGTTATACATGAAATAATTACACGATCCCCTTTTTTAAAATGACTTACGCCAGTACCTACTTCTTCTACCACTCCAATGCCTTCATGACCCAAGGTGGTTCCTGGTTTCACGCTAGGTGTTTTGCCGTGAAGGATGCCCAAATCTGTTCCACATATCGTAGTTTTAACGATTTTCACAATTGCATCTGTTGGCTTTTTAATTTCGGGTTTTGGCACCTCTTTAAAGGCTATCTTACCCGGACCATCATAAACAAGACCTTTCATAGTTGTTTTCTGCTTAGCAGAAGTACCGCTTGAATGGATTTTTTTAGGGGGAACAATTGTATTTGACATCTTTTTACTTTTTATTAATAACTGATAATTAAGAATTTAACTTTTACAAATGTAGAGTGCGGTTTAGGAGAAAAAAATGACATTTGTCAGGTTTACCTTTTATTATCGAAAAGACGGTGTTAACATGCTTTACAGCTATTTAAGTATGCAACCGAGCAATAATTTGGAGTGGTTTGTGAGTGGTTTATCAAGAAAGAAATAGAAAAGCCAAGCTGCTCATCCTGTATGACGAGTTAAAACTTACTGAAGTACCTTATAGTGTAAATTATGATAGTATGGCAGCTATACCCTAGAATTAGCTGCCATTTTAATATACTTACAACTAAGTACTATAAAAAAGAGATGCCTTCTCTTACTTTTATTGCAAAACGGGAAACTGTTTGTGGAGGATGCGGGTTTCTTTGTGAACGCTGAAAGTCATTAATATTATGTTGGCTACATAAATAAAGCGCATACCTTATTTTAACCACAAAGGGCACAAAGGTTTTCACAAAGAACACAAAAAATACTCGGTGAGCTTTGTGCCTCCTTTGTGTTCTTTATGGTTTTTATACCCATTCTTATTTTAGGTGAGCTTTCAAAAACTACCTACTGTTTTAATTTCCTTCAGAAATATCCACAGTAACATTTTCAGTTTTAATATCAGAAAGCAACTCAAGTTTTCCGGCCAAAAATAGCTCGTCAACCGTTTGTAGATCTACCGATTCCGACGGTTCCACTTTGTAGTTTTTGTAATCCACGAACCGCAGGCCGCTCACCATTCTTGGGTTATAGGCTTGCCGAAAACGTATTCCTCCATCATCCGTATAGAATTTATAGGCGAAGTAATCCACAGTAAAACCTTCCTGCGCTATCCAGTACATATAAACATCTTCGTGGTCTTTGCCGCCGCCTTCCTGCGCAAAGGTTACCTTAATCTCGTAATATTTTTTACCATCAATTTCGGCTTCGCCCACCAATTCCTTTTTAACCGCAGCTTCATTTAAACCGAAGGGCAACTGCACAAAGTAATGCACAGAGTTTAGCGAATTGGCATATTTGTTAGCGGTGCTATCGGGCAGAATAAGTTTGGTGCCATTAACAAAACGTTCAAAACCAATATTGGTGAGCACATCCTGTGTTTCTCCCAAGGAATCCGCAATTGTTCGCCTAAGTTCAAAATAGCCACTCTTTCTACTGCTGCGGTATTTGGTGTCGCGAAAAGTATATTGTATTGTTGCCACGTCATAATTTTTACCACCCGCGTTTTCAATGGTTTTATCAATAATCTGCTGGGC
>JBBQUI010000105.1:0-9870 GCA_038212575.1 Flavobacteriales bacterium | reverse complement strand
AAAACGGGTCTTGGCTTTGGGTACAAAAACTTTTTGGGAAGTCTGCAATATACATATTTGAGCAAGCAATTTACGGATGCCACCAATAGCGAACGCGATTTTGAAAGTCAAAGCGGCATTTTGGGCGAGATACCTGCCTATGATATTTTGGATCTGTCGTTATCATATAGTTTTGGCCGTTTCAAGCTTGAAAGTGGAATCAACAATGTTTTGGACAATAGCTATTTTACCCGCCGAGCTACAGGTTATCCCGGCCCAGGAATCCTTCCGAGCCAACCGCGGACGTGGTATGCGACACTGCAGTTAAAAATTTAGGAGCATAATTTATTTTTTCCATTTTAGAAATAATTGTATTTTCGGAAAAACCTTTCCGATGAAACATTTTATTCTAACATTACTTTTTACGGCGTTTTTAGTCTCTTGTGGCGCCAAACAGCCGGCAATTTTAAGTTCATCTACAAATCCTACTGAAACTTCAACCAATCATGAACCATTTTTGGATATTACAGAAATGGCTGCCAATAAAAAATATGCGCTTACTGGAGAGCATCCAGTTATGGTGGGTGAAAAAAGTGTTCAAAACCAACGCAGATATATTGCATCCTTAGCGGGACCAAAGGGTGAAGAACTTACTTTTCACCGTCGTGGAAGTTGTTGCCCGTATGAGAGTGAAAATGGTATGATGGGAAGTGCTTTGGTAGATATTTACGAAGTTACTTATGAAGGCTTGAAAGAACCCATCTTATTGTACATAAGTTTTTATGACGAAGGACCACTTTATATCCCTTACGGATTTAAAAAAAGAAACCTAAATTAATTACTTAATTTACTGTACATTTGCACGCAATTAATCCATAACCACTTTCGCTCTTTCGGAAGTTAATTTAATTGCAATGACTGCACACGATAACAAAATTCTAGGAGAAGGACTTACTTATGACGACGTACTTTTAGTACCCGCATATTCTGAAGTTTTACCACGCGAGGTTTCCATCGCCACCAAGTTTTCACGAAATATTACTTTGAACGTTCCAATTGTTTCCGCAGCAATGGATACAGTTACTGAAAGCGCTATGGCTATTGCTATTGCGCGGGAAGGTGGAATTGGGGTGCTTCATAAAAACATGAGCATTGAAGACCAAGCCGCCGAAGTACGAAAAGTGAAACGTGCAGAAAGCGGAATGATCATCGACCCAGTAACCTTGAAAAAATCAAACACCGTAGGCGATGCCCAAAAAACAATGCGTGAATACAGCATTGGTGGAATACCCATTATTGATGATGCGGGAAAATTGATTGGGATTGTTACAAACCGTGATCTTCGTTTTGAAAAGGATTTGAAACGTCCACTAAGCGAAGTGATGACATCGGGAAACTTGGTGACCGTGGCTCAGGGTACATCTTTAAAAGAAGCCGAGATAATTCTTCAGCAAAACAAAATTGAAAAACTACCAGTAGTAAGCGATGATGGAAAACTTTTGGGACTTATTACGTTTAGGGATATTACTAAACTCACCCAAAAACCCAATGCCAATAAAGACAAATACGGAAGACTTCGTGTTGCCGCCGCACTTGGCGTAACACCAGATGCTGTGGAAAGGGCAGAAGCATTAGTAAATGCACAGATTGATGCGGTAATTATTGATACCGCCCACGGCCATACAAAAGGAGTTGTTGAAGTTTTAAAAAAAGTGAAACAGAGATTTCCTGAATTGGATGTAATAGTAGGTAATATAGCAACTGCCGATGCTGCTAAATATTTGGTGGAAGCTGGTGCCGATGCTGTGAAAGTGGGGATTGGCCCAGGTTCTATTTGTACTACGCGTGTGGTTGCAGGGGTTGGATTTCCACAATTTTCGGCTGTATTGGAGGTTGCCGCGGCAATAAAAGGCAGTGGCGTTCCGGTGATTGCAGACGGTGGAATTCGTTACACCGGTGATATTCCAAAAGCAATTGCTGCGGGCGCGGATTGTGTGATGCTTGGTTCATTGTTAGCCGGCACGAAAGAATCTCCGGGGGAAACCATTATTTATGAAGGAAGAAAATTCAAATCCTACCGCGGAATGGGCTCTGTGGAAGCAATGAAACAAGGTTCCAAAGACCGCTATTTCCAAGATGTTGAAGATGATATAAAAAAACTGGTTCCTGAAGGAATTGTGGGCCGTGTGCCCTACAAAGGTGATTTGGTGGAAAGCATGACGCAGTTTATTGGCGGATTAAGAGCTGGAATGGGCTATTGTGGCGCTAAGGATATTGAGACATTGAAAGAAAATGGCAAATTTGTAAAGATTACTTTTTCAGGAATTGCTGAAAGCCATCCGCATGATGTAACGATTACGAAAGAGGCACCGAATTATAGCAGATAATAGCTCAAAGCTTTAAGCTAAAAGTTTAAGAATATTATTATTAAAGCGCTGGAAATTTTCTGGTGCTTTTTTATTTAGAAGTAATTACCAATGCTTCAAAATAACTACGTATTTTTTCTAACTGTGCAATGTCTTTTTTCCTAATTGTTGCGGTATAATGTATTCGGTTGTTTTCGCAAAGTATTTTGGAAGCTGGATATTGCAGTAATGCTGGTGTGTATTTGTTTGAAAGCAATTTTTCTAATATTGAGGTTCTTTTTCCGCGCAGACTATATTGTGTGTAACGGGTAATTAAACTGATTAATCGAGATTTTTTTATTTCAGAAGTCTCTGTAGTTTTAATTATATGCCCAGCTGGTTTTAAAGTGATTGTAATCTTTCTTTTCCATTGAAGCTTAATTTCATAATTTTTACCTTCAATTAAAATGGTTTCAGTTATTTCACCGAAAGGGTTATTGTATATGTATTCAATAATTTTTTGAGACATCTTTGACCTTAATTTTTGCTTCTATGTTTTTTAAAATTTCAATAAATCCTCCAAGTTCTGCTTCGTCTTCAATTCCGTGTGGAGGGGTCAGGATTATTTTTGAGGTGTTTTCTTTTGGAATACGGATGTAAACGTTGTGTTTTTGAAGCAGTTCAAGAAAAGATTTTTCTTTTACTAATTGTTCAATAAGTTTTTCATTTCCCTTAAAAATATATTTGTTTTTCAGCTTCTTGATTTTAGCGGGCAGTATCTTTTGGAATATAGCTTCTAAGAAACTGGAGGGATATATTTCTAAACTATTTTCGAAGTTTTTATTTAAATGAAGTGTAATTCTAAAAGGTTCTGCAGTAGGAACAGCACCGCCCACTTCGTCAATATTAATCGAAATTTTGGAGCCTGCTATTAGGAATGTTGCTTTTTTTGGCTGATATATCAATCTGCCAATTTGCGAATAGACATTTTTTATGCTTTCTTCTTCATAATATCCGTCATGTTTTTCAGCAAAGTTTTTAACGAGATTCATTCAAAAATATTTTCAATGTTGATACCTTTCAAATATAATTAATTGAGAATGGTAGATAAAAAAACGTGGAGCTTTTATAGACTCCACGTTCAATATTTTAAAAATGGGCTGAATTATTTTCCCCCTTCTTCCACTGTAATAGTAATTCCAAGTTCTGTTAAAATTGGAACCGTTAGATCATAATTTGGATCCAAATAAACCAAATCTGTGTTTGTCTGCATCACTTGGGTATAGTTCTGTGCTTTTGCCACTTTGTCCAATGCTTCGCCTATTTTTTTGTAAAGCGGCTGAAGGTATTCCTTTTGTTTTATATCCATAAGTTTAGCACCGTTTTGCTGAAACTTTTGAATGTCTGTATCTAGGTTCATTAGCGCCGTTTGCTTTTCTTTTTTCTGCTCTGGGGTAAAGGTGGCCTCGCCATTTTTGTATTCTTCCGCGAGCTTTTTGTATTCGTCTATTTTTTTGTTGAGGTCTACGTCCAACTGTTGTCCGTAGGTTTCTAATTGTGTTTGTACGGTAATCATTTCTGGCATTTTGGAAAGGATGTATTCCACGTCCACAGCTCCCACTTTACTTTGTGCGAAGGCGGTAATTCCAATAAAAAATACGGCAATTTTTAAATAATTCATTGTGTTTGTTTTTAAAGTATTTAGAGCACAATATTACTATAAATATTGCAAATAAACAGACGGTGGCTTTACCGTTTATAAAAAATATAATCCGTTACGATTGGTTGCACCCCTTCTGCTTTCAGTTGGCTCACAAGTTGTCCACGGTGGTACGTGCTATGATTGATTATATGAAAAAAGATTTCTTCGGTTGTATTTGTGAAACTTTGGCCTTTGCTGTTTGTGTAATTTATAGGATCTTTCAAGTTCTTTTTTTGAAGAAGTTTTTTTGTGTGTTCAAAATTTTCGTCGTTGATAGCGTGTAAATGAATAATCTCCAAAAGTTGCCAAACCGAAAGTGCTGTCGCTACGCCAAATATTCTGTGATTCCAAATATGGTGGGCATTCAATGCATGGCTTGCCAAAACGCTGATTTTTTCTTTATAGATTTCAGGATTTGTGAAAAGCACATCAATCACTAACTGGTTGCAATAGTGCGTGTATTCAAACTTGTCTATAAAAAAGGCTTTCATTATTCCTCGTAAATTTGGCCTCGTGTGGGCTTAAGGGTTTCCCGTAAGTTATTCATCAATGGTTTTTCTACAACCAAAAAAGCAATATGGTGCATTGGTGTGATTTCTTCATTTCCAACAAGGGTATGTTTCAGTTTTTCGGTTTCGGCAAACTCGGCAAGGTGTTTTGCGTGGTGTACTGCAATGGGTTGGGCATTTGGACCGCGAAAATCCCATATAAGCTTTACTCGTTCAGTCATTTACGTTTAGTTGTGAAGAAATTTTGAAGGCCCTAAATAAAAGAGCAACTCAATTCTATTTTTAATATAGGGCAAGGTACGGGTTTTTGAGAATATTTTAAAAAGCGGAAAACACTATAATTATATTAAATTCGTTAACTTTTCTGATGTATGATACCATACCTTTTTGTTATTTTTGCACCTTTGTTCGCCAAAGCTTAAGAAACGGCACATTGCTTCAATTAAAAATAAATATTTTAAAAAAATGAAAAATATTCTTTCCGTATTCATTTTGGCACTTTTGAGCGCCACCACCGTTTTTTCACAAAACAAAAAAGAAATATTAATGACCATTGATGGCAAACCGGTTTATGCCAAGGAATTTAAACGCGTTTACAATAAGAACCTTGATTTGGTTCAGGACGAGTCGCAAAAAGATATTGATGGCTATCTACAACTTTTTATTGATTACAAACTTAAAATCGCCGAAGCCCAAGCACAGGATTTGGATAAAGAGAATTCATACAAAAACGAACTTTCAAAATATAGAGACCAGCTTTCAAGAAATTATCTTTTTGAAGATAAGGTTACTGAAGAGCTTGCTAAAGAAGCCTACGAGCGTGGAAAAGAAGATGTAAATGCTTCACATATTTTGATTCGTGTAGACTATGAATCGGTGCCACAAGATACTTTGGCGGCATATAACAAAATAAAATCTATACGTGAAAGAGCGCTTAAAGGAGAGGACTTTGCCCAACTGGCAAAAACATATTCCGAAGAGCCTGGAGCAAAGGAAAGTGGTGGGAATCTGGGTTATTTTTCAGTATTCAGCATGGTTTATCCTTTTGAAAATGCGGCATACAATACTATGGTTGGTGAAATTTCAAAAATTGTACGCACCAGTTTCGGGTACCATATTTTAAAAGTAAACGACCGAAGATCGAAATTGCCAAAAATTGCTGTATCGCACATAATGATTTCTGATAAAAAGGGAGCGCGTACTTTTGAACCAGAAGATCGCATCAACGAACTTTATACTATGTTAAAACAGGGAGAGTCTTTTGAAAGCCTTGCGAAGCAATTTTCAGATGATAAAAATTCTGCAGTAAAAGGTGGTAAACTGAACCCTTTTACCAAAGGTGACCTTCGTGCAACCGAGTTTGAGGATACAGCTTACGACCTTAAAAACATTGGCGATATAAGCAAGCCCGTTAAGACGGATTTTGGCTGGCACATTATTCGTTTGGACGAGAAAATGCCCGTTGAAACTTTTGAAAAACAAAAAGAATCGCTGGAGAAAAGGGTGACCGAAGGTGACCGTTCCAAAATTGTTACCAACGCCATCAACAATAAAATAAAAGAAAAATACGGCTTTAAAAAAGGAGAGAGCTTTTTGCCCTATTTTGATACGTATGTTACCGATGATGTTTTGAAAAGAAAATGGATAATGAACCCAATACCTAATGATAAGGAAAAAACGCTCTTTACTATTGGCGACAAAATGTTTGGCTATACCGATTTTGCTAAATTTGTTGCCGGCCGTCAAAAAACAACAAGACCTTATAAGCAGAAAGAAGCTCTTTTAGTGGATCTTTATGATGAGTTTGAAACTGAGAGTTTAAAAGATTACTTTAAGGAGCATCTTGAGGATGAAAACGAAGATTATGCGGCAATACTTAGTGAGTATCGCGATGGTCTTTTGATATTTGATGTGATGAACAAAAATATTTGGCAGAAAGCAAAGAATGATTCTGTTGGTATTCAAGAATATTACAATAAAACCAAACAGGACTACCAATGGAAGCAACGAGTTGATGCTGAAATATATTCGGCTACTTCAGAAATGCTAGCGCAACAAATTCAGAAAATGCTTGGTGAAGGTAAAACCGCGGAAGAGATTAAAGCAACAATAAATACTGAAGAAAAAGTAAATGTATTGATCACTCCAGGCCTTTTTGAAGTTGGACAAAACGAACTTCCTGTTGGTTTGGAAATAAAAGAAGGTGTTTCAAAAGTGTACCCAAACAACGATTCATTCGTGGTTGTAAACGTAAAATCAATTAAGGCTCCCAGTGAAAAGTCTTTAGAGGATATAAAAGGAAAAGTTCTAAGCAACTATCAAAACGATATTGAAGCAAGATGGATACTGGATTTACGTTCTAAATATAAAGTAGAGGTTGATAAAAAAACCTTAAAGCAATTGAAAAAAGAGCTTAAGTGATCCGGAATATTATTTATATATTGTTGATAAGCGTTTTTTTGAGTTCCTGTAATTATTTTAAACAGGAAGCAAAAAAGGAGGCTGTAGCGCGTGTTAACAACAGTTATATATATAAAGAAGACATTGCAAATTTGATTACTGAAAATACTTCAGCAGAAGACAGTACATTAATAGTAAACAACTACATAAACCGTTGGGCAACCCAACAATTGCTTATTGACCAAGCAAAAATTAATCTCACAGCAGATAAACTTGACCAATATAATAAGCTAGTTCAGGAATATCAAAATGATCTTTTGACCGAGGCCTACAAAAATGTAATTGTAAGCAAACAGTTGGATAGTATAATTACCGAACAGCAGTACCAAGAATACTATGAAGCCAATAAGGAAAACTTCAAACTAAAAGACCTTTTAGTTAAATTGCGCTACGTGCAACTACCTGTAAAATATGAAGGTCTTGCCACAGTAAAGGAAAAACTGAACCGTTACAATCAAAAGGACAAAACATCGCTCAACAGCCAGGATTATCAATTTGTTTCATCAAATTTTAATGATTCGGTTTGGGTTAAAAAAGAAGTTTTGCTCCAGACGTTACCAGTAATAAGGGAGAATAGCGAACAAGTGTTAAAAAAATCCAATTTCTCGCAGTTGCAAGATTCATTAGGAGTATATTTGGTGAAAATTGAAAATGTGCTCAACCCCAATGATACAGCGCCACTTTCCTATGTTAAGCCCACTTTAAAACAGATTATTTTGAACAAAAGAAAGCTTGAACTCATAAAAAAATTAGAAACAGATATTACAAAAGATGCTATTGAAACAAATAATTTTGAAATCTATAAAAATGAATAAATTTTTATTGATATTTTTATTTTCTACCGCTATCCTGCAAGCGCAGGTTGTATTGGAACCAGACAGTACCGGTGTGGTAAAAAGTAATGATTCCCTTGTTGTGCAACAAATTGTAAAACGAGATACCGTTCCATTTAAAAGATATAAAGCAGAAGGCGTAAGCGCCGTGGTTGGTGAATATGTTATTCTAGATAGCGACATTGACAAAGCCTATGTGGAAATGCAATCACAAGGGATGTCTATTGAAGATATTACCCGTTGCCAATTGATGGGCAAATTGATGGAAGATAAACTTTATGCACATCAAGCCAAACAGGATAGTCTTGTTGTTGCAGATTCTGAAATTAATGGAATGATAGATCAGCAATTGCAGTATATGATCAGTGAATTGGGTAGCGAGGAAAAAGTGGCTGCCTATTACAGAAAAGACAATATCGCTGAATTGAAAAAAGATCTTTTCGAAGCCAACAAAAGCATAAAACTTGCAGGATTGATGCAGCAAAAAGTGATCGAAAAACTTGAAGTTACCCCTGAAGAGGTCCGAACTTTTTTTTATTCAATCCCCGAAGAGGAACGCCCTGTTTTTGGTGCTGAAATTGAAGTAGCACAAATAGTGATAGATCCCGAAATTACGCAACAAGCAAAAGATGAAGTTGTAGCAAGATTGAATGCGATTCGTGCAGACATTATTGACAACGGTACCAGCTTTGCCACAAAGGCAGTACTGTATTCCAAAGATCCCGGGTCTAATTCCAAAGGAGGACTTTATACTGGCGTGAAAAGGGATTCGCCTTGGGCAAAAGAATTTAAAGACCAAGCTTTTTCCCTTTTGGAAGGAGAAATAAGCGAGCCTTTTGAAACTGAGTTTGGATACCACATTCTATATGTTGAAAAAATACGTGGACAGGAAGTGGATATAAGACACATTCTTATGTTTCCCGAAGTTTCGCAGAAATCCATTGACGCTGCACAGAATGAAATTGATGATTTAAAATCCAAAATAGACTCAGGTGAAACAACGTTTGCTGAAGCAGCACGTCAGTTTTCTGATGATAAAGAAACTCGGAATAACGGAGGACAATTAATAAACCCGGTTAATTTTGACACCAAATTTGACCTTACCAAGATGGATCCAACCTTAAGCGCACAAGTTTATAATTTAAAGGAAGGGGAAGTTTCAAAAGTATTTACTGACCGAGACCGAACTGGAAAAAGCAGTCTTAAGATACTTACTGTCACTAAAAAGTATGATGAGCATAAAGCTGATTACGCAAAAGATTACGAACGTATCAAACAGTTGGCGCTTCGTGAAAAACAAATCAAAGTAATTAACAAGTGGCAGAACGAGAAAATAAAAGATACCTATATTAGCATCAATCAAGATTACGAGGATTGCGATTTTTCTGGAAATTGGTTGAAAAAATAATATCGAAAAAATATGTCAGACGTAACAGCGGTAACACAACTGGTTTCAAAATACAATGCCCTTCGGCAGGAAATAAAAAAAGTAATAGTAGGTCAGGATGAAGTGGTTGAGCAAGTTTTGCTTGCCATCTTTTCAGGAGGCCACGCATTACTAATTGGAGTTCCCGGGCTTGCAAAAACCTTGTTGGTTAATACTGTTGCGGAAGCACTCGGATTGAAATTTAAAAGAATCCAGTTTACACCAGATTTGATGCCAAGCGATATTTTAGGTTCTGAAATTTTAGACCAAAACCGTGAATTCAAATTTATAAAAGGTCCAATTTTCGCCAATATAATTCTTGCGGATGAGATTAACCGTACACCGCCAAAAACTCAAGCTGCACTTTTAGAAGCAATGCAGGAACGCTCTGTAACTGTATCTGGGCATAATTATAAATTAGATTTACCTTATTTTGTACTTGCTACCCAAAACCCTATTGAACAGGAGGGAACGTATCCATTGCCCGAAGCGCAGTTAGATCGTTTTATGTTTGCAATAAATCTAGAATACCCTTCATTTTCTGAAGAAGTAGAAGTTGTAAAACAAACAACCTCGGGAGAAACCCAAAAAGTAAATGCACTTTTTACAGCTCAGG
>JBBQUI010000104.1:0-9968 GCA_038212575.1 Flavobacteriales bacterium | reverse complement strand
CGTTTCTTTAAGGTGGTCCTCAAAAGCTTTTTTGAGTTTCGCATCTTTGGCATTTTTAACCATTTTTGGAAGGGCCTTGGTCAGTTGGTCTTCGGCACTGTACAAATCTTTTAATTGATGTTCGAATAATTCTTCTAAATTTTTCATAAGTATTTTTTTTTGTTATTGAATTTTAAAATTACCTAAAACCCCAAATATTTTATATTTAGTTGTAATTATTTTAACACATAAAATGGTAATTCTATGATAACCATAGGTCTTCTATAATAGGTTTTCCGATTGGAAGATTTTTTAAAATTTGAAATAATATTTTGGGAGGAAAAAGGGTTTAAAAACCAGAAGCCCATTACAAGGAGAAATTCCGTAATGTCCTTCAAAAAGGAATCTGAAAATTCTTTATTTTAGGAATTTTATATGTATAGAAAGATTTACATCCTTCGGCTTAATCTATTGTTTGCTAAAAGTCCTGTATTTTGAAAGAAAAACAAAAAACGCCCCATAGGAAATAAAACCTACGGCGGTAACGGCCATCAATATTCTACCCAAATCAGATTGGTTTAAAAATGAAAAAGCTTCCTGTATGCCCCTTATCTCGCGGTTGCCAGTATATATACCAGCACGTAGGAAGAAATAGGCAATAATAGCTACAATAAAGGCGCGCGAATAAAAACCAAATTGACCAAAATGGCGAATAAGTCGGAAATATTTATGGCCTTCCAGATTGAACTGGTCCAACAAACCCCCTTTAAAAACACCTCGTATTAAAATAACGGCTTGGATTGCCAAAATGATTCCCACGCAAATAAAAATAACGGACAAGGTGGAAGCTCCCAAAAATTCGAGATAACGGGAATCGGGATTTCCTTGGGTTGTGTTGTTAAAGATATGATAGAAGGCAAGCACTGCTATAAAGACATAGATCAGACCCGTAATGAAAAGTCCGAAGCGGCGTAGTTTTGCCTTTGTGCTACTGCCTATATT
This sequence comes from Flavobacteriales bacterium, assembly GCA_038212575.1. Lineage (GTDB taxonomy): Bacteria > Bacteroidota > Bacteroidia > Flavobacteriales > Flavobacteriaceae > Aequorivita. Next base: position 8,987 of record JBBQUI010000104.1, on the reverse strand, counting down.
TTCAGGGTCTTTGATGCTCTGTATAAACATCCAATAGGAATAACAAAGCAGGCCCACACTTAGTAACAACAAGAGCACTTGCCCAAAAAGCTGCTTTTTAATAAAAGTAAGCGCGTGGTTGCTGCCCGAGCTTCCGCCACCCATATTTAGCGCAGCCAAAAGGGAAAGGATGCCGATTACCAAATAAATTATGCCTTTTGAAATAAATCCAATGATGGCAACTGATTTCAATGTTTTTTTCACGACCTAAATTTCTTTCCTCAAGTAGAATACAAAAGTACGATTACCACATCGATAATCAGTCCGACAAACTATCAATTGCACTTTCCATATCAATGCCCTTTCCTAAAACAGGTTTAAACCAATCTCCCGTTTGGGCGAGGCGCTGGGGCATTGTCTTGATGGTGAAATCCAAAAGTTGCAAACCTGGTTTTACCTCTTTCCACGAAAGAGGTGCCGAAACAGTGGCGCCAAGTTTTGGCCTTGCGCAATAGGGCGCTGCCAGAGTTTGGCCACGCCTGTTTTGAAGATAATCCAGATAAATTTTGCCTTTGCGGCTCTTTACCGCCCGTTCCATACTCGTTAATTTTGGCAGGCTTTCACGAATGTAATAGCAAAGCAGTTTGGTGAAATCGCGCGCCTCCTCATAACCGTATTTTCCCTCCAAAGGAATGTAGATATGAATTCCGCTGGAGCCCGAAGTCTTGCAATAGCCTTTTATCTTCACCAAATCCAATACCTCTTTTGCGGCGAGTGCCACTTCTATCACCTGTTCAAAAGTGTTTTTATCTGAAGGGTCTATGTCAATAACGGTATAGGTGGGATTCTCTAATTGGTTTACGGTTGAATTCCACGGATTGATCTCTATGCAGCCCAAATTTGCCATATACAGCAGGGTCGCTTCGTTTTGGCAAAGCAGGTATTCAATTTCCTTTTTGGAGGATTCGGAATAAATATGTATCGTCTCCACCCACTCGGGCGAGGATTCATTGTCCTTTTGGTAGAAGGACGGTTTTGTAATGCCGTTGGGATGGCGGTGCAGGTTTTGGGGACGGTTTATTAGATAGGGTAAAATTACTTCGGAAATATTCAGGTAATAATCAATCAGATCGTATTTGGTATAGCCGGCATCGGGCCAATAGACTTTTTCGAGATTTGAAAGAGGAACTGAAACGCCTTCCACTTCCAAATGGGAGGAAGTTTTTTTATTTGTTTTTGAAGTTGTTTTTTTTTGTGGTTGTGGCGCCACTTCTTCCAAATCTTTATCGAGGCGAAGACCTTTATATATAGGATGGCGCATCAGACCGCTTTTTGTCCATTCGGAAAATTTCACCTCGCAGACCAGTTTCGGTTGCACCCAATGTGGGGTTCTTCCCCTAAGGGAAATCTTTTTCAAAAAAGGACTTTTCTCAGTTTCCGAAGCTTGCAGTTTTTTGAGAAGTGATTTCTGTTCCGAAGCTGAAAATCCCGAACCACAATTGCCAACATAGGTGAGTATTCCTTCTTGGTACATTCCCAAAATAAGAGAACCAAAAATAGCGCCGCCGCCCACAGAATCGGTATAGCCACAGATGATGGCCTCTTCGGTATTGGTGCTTTTTATTTTTAGCCAATTTTCACTTCTATAGCCCGGCGTGTATAGAGAATCGGCCTTTTTGGCGATGACCCCTTCCATTCCGGCATCGATGGCACGTTTGTAAAGCGTTGGACCCATAGCTTCAATATGGTCGCAAAACAGCACATTTTTAAGATCGTCCAAAATTTCGGGTAACAGACTTTTTCGTTCCAGCAACGGTAAAGAAATGGTATCCATTCCATTTAAATGAAGAAGATCAAAAACGTAATAGCGCAATTGACCTTTGGTTTTTTCGGCGTCGTATTTTTGTAGTTTTTGGAAATCGGGTTTGCCCTTTTTGTCAACAATTACCACTTCGCCATCCAAAATACAGTCGTGGGGAATACTTTCCAATTCCTTTTTTATAGAAGCGAATTTGCTGTTGTAATTTATACCGTTTCGGGAGTACAGTTGCACTTCGCCTTCCTTAACATTCGCCATTACCCGATAGCCGTCCCATTTCAGTTCAAACACCCAATCGGGGTCTTTAAATATTTTTTTTGCTGGGCTGGCGAGCATCGGTTTTATGAATTCCGAAGGATTTAACGGTTTTACTTTTCCGGGTTTGGTTTCTTTTTTTGAAGATGAAAAAACCTCAGCGTCATATTCCAGATCGGTGGCGTAAGTATCCTTTTTTTTGATGAGCAGCCATTGGTTTTTTTCTTCTCCCCTGTTTGTATGGACGAGGGCAAATGTTCCTTTAATCTTTTTCCCGAAGAATTCAATTTTAAGATCGCCTTTTTTCAATTGTTTAATAGGATCGGTACCTTCATCGCTTTTCAAAACCTCAAAAATTCCTTCGTCCCAAATATCCATTACACCAGCCCCATAATTTCCTTTGGGAATTGTGCCGTGGAAGGTGAGATATTTTACTGGATGGTCCTCGGTCATGATCGCAAGACGTTTGTCTGAAGGATTCATGGATGGTCCTTTTGGAACGGCCCAACTTTTTAGCACTCCCTCCATTTCCAGCCGAAGGTCATAATGCAACCTGCGTGCCTGATGGCGCTGGATCACAAAACGGTGTGAGTTGTCTTTCTCCAGTTCTCCTTTGGGCTCGGGCGTGTTGTTGAACTTGCGCTTTTTTATGTAGTCGTCTAGCGCCACGGTTAGGAGGCTTTACTTTTTTTCTTTTTCTTTTCCAAACTGGCTTTTAATTTTGCCATCAAATCGTCTGCCTGGGTGGGCGTATTGTCCACTTTTTGGGTTCGCGTTTTCTTGCCCGAAGTTTTATTGTTGATAATCTTCATTAACTGTTTGTTATAAACATCTTTGTATTTATCGAGCTTGAAGGTTGTAGTATAGTTTTCAATAAGTGAAAGCGCCATATCCACTTCCTTTTTTGAAACTTTTGTTGACGGAAGTTTTAAATCGGAAGGATCACGTATTTCATCTGCGAAGCGAATTACGTGCAGAACCAATGCATTTTTGTAAACGCCAATCAGGCTTAAATTCTCTTTTTGGCGCATCACAAAAGTGGCAACGCCAAGTTTTTCCGTTTTCTTCAAGGCATCACGCAACAGGTTATAGCTTTTTCCGCCTTCTTTTTGGGGCTCCAAAAAATATGGACTTTTAAATAGCAGATCGTTTACTTCGGCCTCTTCCACAAATTCTTCAATGTCTATGGTTTTGCTTTTTTTCATATTTGCCTTTTCAAAATCCTCTTTCTCAAGAATTACATAGGCGTCGTCTTTTTTAAAACCTTTTACAATGTCTTTCCATTCCACTTCCTTGCCTGTATCTTCATTCACTCTTTTATAGCGGATGCGGGCGTTGTCGTGCACATCAAGCATATCGAGATCGAGTTTTCGGTCTTCGGAAGCGCTGTACATTTTTATGGGAATTGACACTAGGCCAAAGCTTATTGAGCCGTTCCAGATTGATCTCATAACTGTTTTTCTTTTAAAAGTAAAATTTTAATGGGAAAGATATTCAGTATTTCACGATTCTTTAACCTATTGAGAATGGATCCGAAATTTACCAGCACCCGTGTTAAAAGTTTAATAATCGGAGGGTATAAAAAGTATAATGTATTTAAATTAGTAAAAAAAAGAACTCCAAAGAAAAATGTATGAAAACAACACTTTATTTCACTTGCGCCCTTTTGTTTTTGGGCACCACTTTATTTGCGCAGACCTCGAATAAGATCAGGGATGTGAACGGCGATGGCTTTTATGATATTGATGAATTCAGTCAAATATATTCCAAGGGATATAATGACTGGGATGTAGATCGCGATGGCCGAATAAATGATCAGGAATTTTTTGATACTAATTACAACAGGCTGGACATAAACCACGATGGACGTCTTACCAATGAAGAATGGACTGCGGGAAGTCGGGACTATGAGGGGTTTATAAAGGATGATTATTCTCAAAATCCGCCGCAGTATATATCGAAAAGCGAATACGCCAAAAGATTTAAGGATACAGGATATTATGGTAGTTATGACAGTAACAGTGATGGTTTTATAGATGTAAATGAAATGAATCAAACAACGTTTAACCGTTTGGACAAAAACAGGGATGGCAAACTGGACGGAAGTGAATTGGACGGATATTAAAAGTTAATTTAAAACGCATAATAACAGATTGCCATGAAATCGAAAAAGGATAGTAAAAGACCACAACAGCGTACTGAAGACGCGGAAAGACAAAACCAAAAACAAGAACGCGAATACAGAGAGCAGAAGGAGGGTACTTATGAAAAACCCGATGAGGAAGATCAGACCGACCAAGATGCAACCGAGAAATACGAAAAGATCCGAAAAGAGGAAAATAAAGAAATGAAGGATGAATAATTTGGTTAAAAAAGGATGGCGAATAAGTTGATAAATATACCACGCTTGTAAATCCTGAGCGCAACGTTCCGCAACGCATAACTACACTTACCGGGATTAATAATGAAATGGTGGAAGATGCGCCACGTTTCTTTGAGATTGCGCAGCAAATAGAAGAGTTTACGCAGGATGCTATTTTTTTGGCTAATAACGTTAGCTTTGACTACAATGTAATTCGCGGAGGGTTTCGTCTTTTGACGAAATAAAAGCGACGAGGGACGATCGAACGAATTACGAACGAAAAACTTGTGATGAGTGAGGTTGCTTCGTTGGTTACTTCTACTGCGCTTCTACTGCACTCAGGACGAGCTGCTTTGTGTGGCAGATTTGGAATTAGGGATTTGTTAATTCGGGATTTAAAGCCCATTATTCCAAATGGTCTATCAATTTTTCAAAGCCAAGAATATCATCATCCATTCCCATTTTTCTGCGGAGGCTTGCTTTCTTTGATTCAACCTGCTCGGCACTGATACCCATTAGGGGAGCGATTTCCTTGATGGATAGCTGTAGTTTAAGCATACAACAAAAGGCAATATCATTATCAGATAATTTAGGAAACATTTCTGTGAGCAACAATGCGAATGCGGGATGCACCTCAACAAACTTGCCCTTAAAGTATTTCCAATAGTTGTAATTGCCCAAGAGATCCTTTAATTCAGCAGCAAATGCATCGGATTGCTCCGGATTTTCGCGAAGGTCTATCAGTTCTATTATTTTGCTCTTGAGGTTTGAGATTTCCAGAGACACTTGAACCAGTTCCTTTTCCTTATTGGCCAGCGTTCTTTCCCTTTCCGCCAAAAATTCGCCTTCAAGCTTGTTTTTTTCTTCCAAAACCTCTTTGGAATGTTCAAGATTTACTACAAACACCTTTTGTAGCTTAAGTTTGTTTCTATTCGCAATATACAGAACGATTACTATAGCTAATACCAGAATAAAACTGAAAATACTCAGCAATAATATTTTGTCCTTTTTGCTATTGTTCTCACTTAAAAGTTCGTTATTTCTTTTTAATACAATATTTTTTTCACGTTGCAATTTATTTTGGTAGGCTTGTTGAAGTTCCAAGGATTTGGACTGATTTATGGCGGTGTTAAGTGAATCTTTCAAAAAATCCATTCGTTCAAATGCTTCCAAGGAGTTTTTCACCATTCCTTTTTGGCTATAGGTAGCAACAGCCTCTTTTAAAAAAGCTATTTCGTTGTCGGCATTCATTTTTAAACGAGGAATTTTGGCGGAGGATTTTGTCCGCTCTATGACCTTCATGGCTTGGTCGTAAAGTTTATGGCTATTGAGAAAGCCGAGGTACTGGGCACTAATTTCCATAAACCTGGGCGAATTTAGCCGAAACGATCCTTCATAGGCCTCTTGGTATGCCTGTTGAGCCAATTGGGTTCTGCCAGTAGCATTGTACACTTGGGCCAAATTGCTCACGCTTACCCACACAATTTCCAGATTGTTCATCGCCTTTAGCGCCGCTATAGCTTCATTTAGTGCCTCTTCAGCGCCTTGGTAATTCTCCTCCAACTGAACCAGGCAATCGGCATAACTGATTAATGTATAATAATAATTGGTGCTCTTGTTTTTGGCAAATACAGGTAAAACATCTTCATAGATATCTCTCGCAAAGGCATAGTTGCCGTTGTTATAATAAAGGTTAGCCAATTTTTGTTTTACTACACTAAGCTCCCGGATGTTTCCCCCTTCGCTAAGAATGGCAATGGAATTTTTAAGATATTCCAAGGCCTTCCCACTGTCCATCATGTAATTATAATTGGAGCCCATTTCACCCAAAACTAGTCCCTCACCTTCGCGATTTCCTGCCTCCTTGTAGAGCTGCATGGCACTTTCCAATGCCTTCAAAGACTCCTCGTAACGGGAACCAATGCGGTAATTAATGGCCAAATTTAAATACAGCTTGGCATGAGTTAGTGGGTAGTTTTCTGCATACGGAAGCGCTTTTTTCATATAAAACTCAGCCGAATCCGGAACGGCCAGTTTATTGTACTGGATGCCTATATTGCTATAGGTTACGGCCAAAACGGTATCGTGGAGCTTAGCGGAATGTTTCAACAAACGGAACATATAGATTTTAGCAGAATCGGGATTTGATCGCGTGCTGTTTTCTATCTGTTGGTTGATTTTGTCTATTACAGGGGTTTGTGCTTGTATGTTTAAAAAAAGACAAAGAAATAGAGCAAGAAGAATCAGTTTTTTCATAGGTAGGTTTGGGAGGGTAAATATAAACGAATTCACCTGATTTTTTGGGGATTCGGAATTCGTTAATTCATTGTAGGTTTTTGATATAAGTTTACCACTTTAAAAGCGGAAAACTATGAAAGCAAATATACGTTGTATTCGCAAGATGCGTAAATAATCATAAGAATTAAAATTAAAGTATGGAAAGCGCATAATATTTCACGATACTTTAACCATATATCCACGTATTGATATAACATTTTGTTATGAAGCTTCTGAAAAAACAAAACCCCTTGTGCAGATAACACAAGGGGTTTTAGTATTACTATGAAAGATGTTTATTCCTTCAATAGGCGTTTGGTTATCTGGCCTTCTTTTCCTTTGATAATCACTACATAGGTAGCGGCAGCAAGGTTTTCAACATTTAAGGTCTTGGCAGTAGCCATTCCCTTTAAGTTGAAGGATTGTACCAATCTTCCTGTTAGATCATAAATATCGGCGCGCTCAAGCTCTAAGCTCTGTGGGTTACCGATGGTTACATTGTCTTTTGCTGGGTTAGGATACATCGCGATGCTTCCAAGGCTCTGATTGTTGTCGCCCGTGCCTAGTACACTCTCTACGGTAAGCTCAAACTCGCAGGTGGCTGTATTGCCATACTCATCTGTTGCTGTTAGCGTAATGGTATAGGTACCGTCTGCAAGTGCCGTTCCTACCGCTGGGTCCTGAGTGGTAACAGTCACTGGATCTGTACAATTGTCAATTGCCGTTGCCTCGCCCGTTGCGAAATAATCCGGAACAATATAGAACAGGTTGCCCGCTCCCGGATCTACCGTTTGATCTGCAGGGCAGGTTACCACAGGTGCAAGCAGGTCAACCGCCGTTACCGTAGCCGTACAAGTGGAAAGGTTTCCGTTGTTGTCCTGGCTGAAAACCTGTACCGTTACCGGAGTTCCGATATCGGCACAACTAAACTGGGTAATGTCAACAGCTACTGTAAGGATACCACAGGCATCATCGTTGCTCTCTATCACATCACTTGGGGAAAGGGTGGCAGTGCCATCCGCTCCAATTTCAATAGTGAAATCTTGGCAAACAAGCACTGGGGAAGTATTATCCTCCACCGTTACTATTGCGGTACAAGTTTCAGAGTTTCCATTAACGTCGGTTACCGTCAGTACAACTGTGTTGTCTCCTATATTCGAACAGTCGAAGGTATCAATATCAAGATCATAGCTCGCAATGCCACAGGCATCGGTAGAGCCATTGTCTATATCGGTTCCAAGAATAGTTATTGTTCCCGTTACAGGATCAAGTTCCACTGTAATGTTCTGGCAGGCTACCACAGGTGCGGTAACATCTTCTACTGTTACAATTGCCGTACAGGTACTGGTATTTCCGTTTACATCGGTCACGGTCAAGATTACGTTGTTGTCTCCAACATTGCTACAGTCGAACGTGTCTATATCAATAGAAATACTTGCAACACCACACTGGTCTGTACTTCCGCCGTCAACATCTGCTGGGGTTATGGAAGCGTTTCCGTTTGCATCCAATTGGATAGTGATGTTTTGGCATACGGCTATTGGAGCCTCGTTGTCGGTCACCGTAATGGTGAAGCTACATGTGCTCACGTTTCCGTTGATATCGGTAGCGGTGAACTCGATAGTGCTTACGCCCACCGGGAATTGGCTTCCGCTTGGTAGTCCCGCTGTTTGAACCACAGTGTCCACACCACAGTTATCCAAGGCAATAGCGTTTGCAAAGCCTACAGTTGCATAGCAGTCGCCCGGGTCTGTATTGGCGGTTATGTCCGCTGGGCACGCGATTAACGGCGCCTCATTATCCTCTATTGTAATAACCATAGTGCAGGTAGCCGTTTGGCCATTGCCATCGTTTACGGTCCAAACAACAGTGGTATCACCTGTTGGTAATATCTCGCCCGCAAGGGTGTCCGTTCCGTTAAAATCGTTGGTGATGCTTCCATCCGTACAGTTGTCCGTAAAAGTTGCATCAAACTCAGTACCTACTACGGTGTATTGGCATACGCCAGGATCGGTATCTCTTGTAGCATTTGGCACACAGGTGATTACCGGTGTTTCATTGTCCTCAACCGTAATAACTGTTGTACAGGTAGCGGTTTGGCCATTGCCATCATCTACTGTCCAAACAACCGTTGTATCTCCTTTCGGAAGAACTTCGCCCGCAAGGGTAGCCGTTCCGTTAAGGTCGTTGGTGATGCTTCCATCAGTACAGTTGTCCGTAAAAGTTGCATCAAACTCGGTGCCTACTACCGTGTATTGGCATACGCCAGGATCGGTATCTCTTGTAGCATTAGGC
>JBBQUI010000103.1:0-9971 GCA_038212575.1 Flavobacteriales bacterium | reverse complement strand
CAATTTGTTTTCACAAGTAATCGCCATCCAAAACATAAAGGATTTTTATGAGCTTTTTAATATTTGCGGTAGCGAGTATTGGAACAAACATTACAACTTTGGGATTTCTTCATTGGAGCGAAAAAAACGTATTACCAAAAGTTTTGTGGACCTTTTGATCATCAACACTATTATCCCGTTAAAATTCTGTTACGCCGTGCAACAGGGCAGAGATATTTCCGAAGAAATACTAAATCTGGCTTCAAAAATTTCTTCAGAAGAAAACACGATTTTACAGAAATTCAATTCACTAAGGCATACTTCCAAAAACGCATATCAAAGCCAGGCTTTGCTCCAGTTAAAAGATGAATATTGTGATAATAACAAATGTTTGCAGTGTGCTGTCGGGAATGCAATTATTGGTTCGGAAAAAGAAAAGGTAAAAAACCAACAAGTTTAAAATTGATTTTTATCTACGTAGTTTCGCCAATTTATAGCTAAAAAGTGTAATTTGCAGCTATGTTGCAAGCTGTTTATTCAATACGTCACTACTTTGAAAAACGTGGATTTTACGTGTCTTCCCGTTTGGCGGACAGGTTGGGTATGCGTGCCAAAAACGTGCGATTGTTCTTTATTTATGTTTCCTTCGCCACTTTGGGTGCTGGCTTCGCTATTTATCTCACACTTGCTTTTTTTTTAAAGCTAAAAGACCTTGTAAACACTAAACGAACCTCTGTTTTTGATTTATGAAGAATTTCTTCAGTTCCAAAATAACAGTAGCACTTTTATTATTGCTCTTGGTGTTCATGGTGGGTGTGATAGGATTTCGTTTTTTTTCGGATTACAGTTGGATTGATGCTTTTTACATGACTGTTATCACCATTACCACCGTCGGTTACGGTGAAGTGATGCCGCTGAGTCCTTCCGAAAAAGTTTTTGTTTCGCTTCTCATCATTTCCAGTATCTTTATAGTTGGTTATGCCATTTCGGTAACCACCGAATATATTTTAAGCAAAAACACAGGTATTTTAAGACAGAAAAAAGTGCAGAAAAAATTGGAATCTATGCATAACCACATTATTGTTTGTGGTTATGGAAGAAACGGAAAACAAGCCGCTCAGAAGCTATTGGCTTACAATCGCCCCTTTGTGATTATTGAAAAAAATGAAGAAGTGATTGATCGTTTTTCCGATGACAATACTTTGTTCATTTTAGGAAATGCTATTGAAGACGAAATTCTATTGAAAGCGGGCATAGAAAAAGCTTCCACTTTAATCTGTGCCACGCCCAGTGATGCTGATAATCTTTTTGTAGTGCTTTCCGCGCGGCAAATGAACAAGAAACTTAAAATAATTAGTCGGGCAAGTGAAGAGACCAGCTACAAAAAAATGAAACTTGCAGGTGCCGATAATGTAATAATGCCAGATAAAATTGGCGGAGACCACATGGCCGCTTTGGTCGTGGTGCCTGATCTCGTGGAATTCTTGGATAATTTGACCGTTTCGGGGCAGCAAGACAGCATTAACGTAGAGCAAATTCCTTTTGAAAAAATGTGCCCCAACGGAATTGAACTGGCTATTCAGGATTTGGATGTTCGCAAAAAAACAGGCTGTTCCATAATTGGATATCGTTCTCCAACAGGTGAATATATAGTGAACCCTGAACCTTCGCTCATTCTTCAAAAAAATTCAAAATTGATATTGATAGGTCGCCCCAATCAAATTGAAAGCCTTAAAAAGGAGTATGGAGTTTAAGGAAACATTAACAGATTTCCGTTTATTTCTTTGAGATTGTAATTTTTTTTGAGCATCTTGCCTCGTTTAAGAAAATAAGCGTTTCATTTTAAAATTCTACTATGAAGAAATATCTTCTTTCACTATTTACATTTTTCCTTCCATTTCTAACTTTTGCTCAGGAAACAACAATTTCAGAAAAAGTTGATGTGTTTTTTCAGAAATATACAGGTTGGTTTGTGGATCTTATATTTATGGAAATCCCTTTCTCTGAGTCATTCCAAATACCTTGGGTGCTTATTGTTTTAATTGGTGGAGCGGTTTATTTTACAATATATTTTAAACTGATAAACTTTACAGGATTTGTTACGGCAATTCGAGTTGTTAGAGGTAAATATGAGGATATTGAAAAACACGGAGCCGATACGCTTTACGGCGATGTAACTCCAAACGAACAGGAAAACCTTATTGAAACAATCCGTGATGACAGTGCAGAGGGAGAGGTTTCGCACTTTCAGGCTTTAACAGCTGCATTATCCGCAACAGTAGGTTTAGGAAATATTGCTGGGGTTGCTGTGGCACTTTCCATTGGTGGGCCAGGCGCTACCTTTTGGATGATTGTTGCAGGCTTGCTGGGAATGGCCTCAAAATTTGCTGAATGTACCTTGGGTGTAAAATACCGTGATGTAGGCCCGGATGGAACAGTTTATGGTGGCCCAATGTATTATCTTAAAAAAGGATTAAAGCAAAAAGGAATGGGCGGCCTTGGAAAAGTGCTCGCAATTCTCTTTGCTATATTTGTTATAGGCGGATCTTTCGGGGGTGGAAATATGTTCCAAGCCAATCAAGCAGCCGCTCAGTTTGTTCAGCTTTTTGAATTGCAGGGTACCAGTGGGGCAATGTGGTTCGGTATTGTTATGGCTATAATTGTAGCATTTGTAATAATTGGTGGTATTAAGCGTATTGCCAAAGTTACCGAAAAAATAGTCCCATTTATGGCTGGTATTTATGTTTTGGCGGCGCTTGTTATTTTGGCTGCCAATTATATGCATATTGGAGATGCTTTTGCACTTATTTTTGAAGGTGCTTTCTCTGGTCTTGGTATTGCTGGTGGATTGGTTGGTGTAATGATACAAGGGATTCGTCGTGGTGCATTTTCAAATGAAGCTGGTGTTGGTTCAGCAGCGATTGCCCACTCGGCGGTTCGAACAAAATATCCCGCTTCTGAAGGAATTGTAGCACTGTTAGAACCTTTTATTGATACCGTGGTTATTTGTACAATGACAGCTTTGGTAATTGTAATCACCAATTTCGACAATAATATTATTCAGTATGGTGTAGAGGTAAAGGAAGGAGTGGAGCTTACCGCCACTGCTTTTGATAGCGTAATTCCACATTTCTCAATTGTACTTACAATTGCTGTAATTTTATTCGCTTTTTCAACGATGATTTCTTGGTCATACTATGGAATGCAAGGCTGGATTTATCTCTTTGGAAGAGGAAAGGTAACCGAGCTTATTTATAAACTGTTATTTTGTGTATTTATATGGGTTGGTTCCGTTATAAGTCTTGGCTCGGTTATTAACTTCTCTGATGCAATGATTTTTGCAATGGTAGTGCCTAATATTATTGGTGTTGTTTTGTTGACACCAGTTGTTAGAAAAGAATTGAACCGATATATGGATGCCATCCGAACCAAACACGATGCACTTGATGATGGCTTGGAAGATATGCAAAAGCATATGTAAAAAGTAAACCGAATGGATATAAAATCCCACTTCACGTTCAATAAATAACGGCGGAGTGGGATTTTACTTTTGTTGTTCTTCATTATTTCACTTTTGTGCGTTTTTTGGTTCATGGATTTTTCAAATGAAGATACTTTTGATACTTCATCCTTAGAAATCTCCATTCAATCCAAACTTCATCACAGATTAAAAAAGGCTATGTTTTAGAAATATTTAAAGAATAAATTGACCGTTTGCTTCAATACCGAAACAAAGGGAAGTGGATCAATTCTACAGCAGATTTTAAAAGAGTTATAGCCGTTTCAGATTCTTTGCATGCTGACGTGAGCCTGTATTTTAAAATCCCCGATTCTCGCCCTGAGCAAATTGAAAGTCCTCAAATAAAGTATTTAAGAAAACGTTAACAAATTTCTGTGCAATTTTTTGAAATTATAGTTTTTTTTAAGCATCTTGCTTCGTTTTATTTTAAAAAGCGTTTCACCTTAAAAATCTACTATGAAGAAATATCTTCTTTCGCTAATCGCACTTTTAATTCCATTACTAAATTTTGCACAAGAAACGGCTCCAGAAATTGGGATTGATGAACAAATTAATCAGGCTTTTCTGCCTGTATCCAATTTTTTCTCGAATGTAATTTTCTTTCAAATATTTGGAATTCCGTTTGTTCTAATATTACTTGTTTTCAGTGCCACATTTTTTACATTATACTTTGGGTTTCCCAATTTCAGATACTTTTGGCGGGCAATACAAACAGTTCGAGGTAAATATGAGGACATAGAAAATCATGGAGCCAAAATTTTGTACGGCGAAGGCGGAATTGCTCAAGGTGTTGATATGAATAAAGTTGATGACTTTGAAGCGCACGTAGAGGCACTTGACGATGATTTGGCCATAGACGGTAATATTGTTGATACAATACGTGACGAAAGTTCTGCCGGAGAAGTTAGCCATTTTCAAGCCTTAGCAACAGCAGTTTCTGGTACCGTAGGTAATGGAAATATTGCTGGGGTAGCTTTAGCAATTGCCCTTGGAGGCCCAGGAGCTACCTTTTGGATGGTGGTCTGTGGGCTTTTGGGAATGTCTACAAAATTTGTGGAATGTACCCTTGGGGTTCAGTATAGAGATGTTGGTGCAGACGGAACTGTTTATGGAGGACCAATGTATTATTTAAGCAAAGGACTTAAGGAAAAAGGCTTCGCAACATTGGGCAAAATAGCTGCTGTACTATTTGCTATTTTTTGTATTGGTGGCTCTTTTGGCGGTGGTAATGCAGCACAATCCAATCAAGCAACAATTGTTTTGAAAGATTTGTTTAACCTTCAAAGTACTGCAGCTGGTTTTTGGATTGGCGTATTGCTGGCTATTTTGGTTGGAATAATTATAATTGGAGGTATTAAAAGAATTGCGCAAGTAACCGAAAAGGTAGTTCCCTTTATGGCAATTTTTTATGTAATTGCTTGTTTGTATATCATTTTCAGCAATTATACATTAATTGATGATGCTGTAAGTTTAATTATTTCTGAAGCATTCAAACCAACTGCAATTGGTGTTGGTTCATTAATTGGAGTATTATTGGTTGGTTTTAAAAGAGCGGCTTTCTCCAATGAAGCTGGTGCAGGTTCGGCATCAATTGCCCACTCTGCAGTACGTACAAAATATTCGGCAAGTGAAGGTTTGGTGGCACTCTTAGAGCCTTTTATTGATACAGTTGTTATATGTACTATGACCGCTTTGGTAATTATCATTTTTAACTTTGGTGGTTACTTTGAATATGGAGACGTAACTGGTCACGGTGTTGCGATTATTGACGGTGTCTCTTATGAAGGCTCCGGAATTACCGCTCAAGCATTTCACGCATTTATCCCGTATTCCAATATTTTCTTGACTGTTGCAGTGTTCCTTTTTGCTGTATCAACAATGATATCTTGGTCATATTATGGGCTGCAATCTTGGAAATATCTTTTCGGAAGAGGTAAAACCATGGATTTAGTTTATAAAGTTCTTTTTTGTATCTTTATTATTATTGGTGCCGCAGCAAATATGAAATCAATTTGGGACTTTTCCGATGCGATGATATTTGCGATGATTTTTCCAAATATGATTGGATTGTTCTTCCTCTTCCCAGTAGTAAAAAAACAATTGCGCCGCTATTTGGATGCTATAAAAATGAAGAGAGAAGCTATATCGGACTAAAATTTTTCAGATGAATATAAAATCCCACTTCACGTTCAACAAGCAACAACGGAGTGGGATTTTACTTTTGTTGCTGCTCATAGTTTCATTGTTGTGTATTTATTGGTTTGTGGATTTTTCGGAAGAGGATACTTTTGATACTTCTTCTGCCGAAATTGTTTCTATGCAGAAAGAGTTGGATTCACTTCGTTTTGTTGAAATTGAAAACAGAAAGCCGAAAAAATATCCTTTCAATCCAAATTTCATAACAGATTATAAAGGCTACACTTTGGGAATGTCCAATGAAGAAATTGACCGTTTGCTTCAATATAGAAAAGAAGATAAATGGATCAATTCCGCGGCAGATTTTAAAAAAGTTACGGACGTTTCAGATTCGTTGTTGGCTGAATTAAGTCCATATTTCAAATTTCCCGATTGGGTAATCAATCCGAAGCCGAAAAATAAATTCAAGGATTATAAAACCGAAAAAGGTTTTTCCGAAAAATCGTTCGCCCAAAAAATTGATCTCAACAAGGCAACCGAAGAACAGTTGCAACAAGTAAGCGGTATTGGCGAAGCGCTTAGCAAACGTATCACTTCTTATCGCGAAAAGTTGGGTGGATTTTCAGATGATATTCAATTGTATAGTGTTTACGGTTTGGACCCTTCAGTTGTGCAAAGAACCCTAAATCTTTTCGCTGTAAAATCTCCGAAAGTCATTTCAAAAATAAATATAAATACAGCCTCAGCTTCTGATATTTCAACCATTCCTGGCATCTCTTTTGAAATGGCGAAAAAAATCTGGGAATACCGTAGACTTCGCGAAAAAATTACCAGCATACAAGAACTGGAAAAAATTGAAGGAATGACGGGAAGAAAGTTACAGCTAATTCAATTATATTTGTCCATTGAGTAAATAGAATAAATTGCCGAAAGGCCTATAAACAATAGTATTAGAGCAGTATGGGTAAAATGTATTTTACAGAGGAACACGAATTTTTCAGAAAGAGTTTTCAGGATTTTCTTCAAAAGGAAGTAGTGCCACATATTGAAAAGTGGGAAAAAACCGGGCATATTGAACGTTTCATATGGGAAAAATTTGGCGAAATGGGTTACTTCGGAATTTATCAGCCCGAAGAATACGGTGGCTTGAACTTAGACCTTTTTTACACCGTTATCTTTTTGGAAGAACTTCAAAAAGTGAATAGCGGCGGTTTTGCAGCAGCTATGTGGGCACATGCGTATTTGGCGATGACGCATCTTAAAAAAGAAGCCAACCACGAACAGAAAGAAAAATATTTATCACCAAGTATTACAGGTGAAATGATAGGTTGTCTTTGTATTACTGAGCCTTTTGGCGGAAGCGATGTTTCCGGAATGCGCAGTACTGCTGTAAAAAAAGGAGATAGCTACATTTTGAACGGCTCCAAAACCTTTATAACCAATGGAATTTATAGCGACTATCTTATTGTCGCCGCAAAAACTTCACCTGAATTGGGCAACAAAGGCATCAGCATTTTTGTGGTGGACCGCGATGCAAAAGGAGTTTCAGCAACCAAACTTGATAAACTGGGGTGGCGTGCGAGCGACACGGGAGAAATAGCTTTTGACAATGTTGAAATTCCACTTGGAAATTTACTTGGCGAGGAGAATGCCGGGTTTCCTTATATAATGCAACATTTCGCTTTGGAAAGACTTATTATGGGCATTAACGCCCACGCCCGCAGCGAGTTTGCTTTGGAATATACCATTCAATATATGAAGGATCGTTTTGCTTTTGGAAAAAGTATTTCGAAATTTCAAGCATTGCGTCACCGCGTTGCGCAGATTGCCAGTGAAATTGAGGTTTGCAAAACATTCAATTACGTTACCGCAAAACGTTTGAACGATGGCGAATATGTGGTGAAGGAAGCTACGATGAGCAAACTTATCTCCACCAAAGTATCCGATGAAGTTATGACAGAATGTCTCCAGTTTTTAGGTGGTTACGGTTATATGGAAGATTATCCGTTGGCGAGATTGTTGCGGGATAGCAGACTTGGGCCAATTGGCGGTGGAACTTCAGAAATCCTTCGGGAGATTATTGCCAAAATGGTCATTGAGGGGAAGGAATATAAGCCGGCTACATAATATTTTTCTTTATTCTTAAATCTAATAACAAGAAATGAAGCATTTCACTTTAAAAAGTTTTTTCGCATTATTTATTTTTTTCATCGGCGCAACAACTTTCGCCCAAACAGAATTGAAAGGAAAAGTCGCTGATTTCTTAACGTATCAACCCATTGAAAGCGCCAGTGTTTATATTGAAAATACAACTATCGGTTCTATAACCAACGCAGATGGTAATTTCGTTTTAAAAGTGCCGCAGCAACACCTGCAGGACACGTTGGTCATTTCATCCATCGGTTACAAAAGCTTTAAAGTTGTTATAAGTGAATTTGAAAATGGTAGCGATATATTTTTGGAAGAAGATGTGGCATCCTTGGATGAAGTGGTTATTATTTCTGATCCACGGCCTACAACTGGGAATGGCATTGTGGAAAAGGCAATTGAAAAACTCCCAAAAAATTTACCTGAACAGCCTTATCTGCAAAAAGGGTTTCTGCGACACAAAGAACGAAACAAAAAGGAATACAAATGGCTTATTGAAAGCGCCATCACTTTATATGATTCCAGTTATGCTTCGGGCGCAAAAAACAATCTGAAAATAAACGTTGACGAAACCCGTAAAAGTTATGATTTAAGAGATATTGATAGCCTATTTACCTTTTCCGCATATCTTAAAAATATGGGTTCCAAAGCTGGAAATTTAAATAGAAACTCAATCAAAACCTCGTCTTTGATTGAAGCCATAAAATGGAACGACAGCCGCGTGAACGGTTTGGAAAATCTTTTTAAAGGAAAACTCAATTTGGTTCGAAATTCAAATGTTACGGGTGCTTTGCTTGGCAAGAACCTTCTTGAAAAGCATCAATTCGATCTCGATACTATTTTGGTTGACAATGGCAGAAAAATTTATAAAATCAAAATCACAAAAGGTGCCGACTTTGTTGGGCTGAACACTCCAAATATTTATAACGATGGTTTTGAGCCGAAAGGGTGGATTTATATTTATTATGACAATTATGCCATTAAGAAAGTGGAATATGAATTGGTAGCCGCTTCCGATGTTCAGAAAAAAAGGAGCAAGAGTCTTTTTGATACACAGACAATCCATAAATTGGTGATGACCTATATAGAATATAATGGAAAGATGTATCCGAACTACATATACTACGAAACACCGAAGTTGGTAAATATTGGTGATAGGTCTTCCGATAGAATAAAAACCGAAGCAGAGCCAGGCTTTGATAAAGACGAGCAATATTACAACACAATTCAGGAAATATTATTTACCGACATAATTCAGGACCCAGAGCTAATAAAACAAGAACTTCAACAAAACGATTGGTCTGCCGATATTTTTTCAACAAAACCATACCATGAATCCTTTTGGAAAACCTATAATGTATTGCTGGAAAGCAAAGAAGAGGAGAAGCTAATTCAGGATTTAACAAAGCGGGCATCTTTGTACAAAGAATAATTTTTCTAAAAAAACTGATAACTGATAACTGACAACTGATAACTTTTTTTATCTTTGCCGTCCTAAAGAGAGGAGGTTATGACACTATGTTAATTATACCAGTTAAAGACGGAGAAAATATCGATAGAGCGCTGAAGCGTTTCAAACGTAAATTTGATAGAACCGGAACTATGCGCCAGCTACGTTCCAGACAAGCTTTTACGAAGCCTTCTGTTAAGAAAAGAGCACAGCTTCAAAAAGCTCAGTATATTCAAAACTTAAGAGATCAGGAAGACATTTAATTGTAATCCTTTTAAAATAGAAATCCGTTGGAATTTTTTTCCAGCGGATTTTTTTTATGAATAAATGTTATTGGGTTATTGAGTTATTGGGTTATTTTGCATAAGAAATAAGAAACATGTCCTTTAAAACCTTCACAGATTATCTTCAACTCGAAAAAAAATATTCGCCGCACACGGTGACCGCTTATTTGAAGGATTTGGAAGATTTTCAAATTTTCGCTTCGGAAGAATATCAATATTCTGATATTATAACTGTAAATTATTCTATTGTCCGAAGTTGGATTGTTTCATTGGTAGATTCGGGAATTTCAAACCGGACGGTAAACCGAAAAATTTCTTCACTAAAAACCTACTATAAATTTCTTTTGAAGACGGGTCAAATTGAAATCACTCCGTTAGCGAAGCACAAAGCATTGAAAACCTCAAAAAAAATTCAAGTTCCTTTTTCCGAAAAAGAAATAGTTAACGTAATGGA
>JBBQUI010000102.1:0-10227 GCA_038212575.1 Flavobacteriales bacterium | reverse complement strand
CGGGGGCTTCGTTGTCTATTACTGTAACGGTAAATTCGCAAGTTGATGTGTTGCCGTCACTGTCGGTTACAGAAAGTGTTACGGTAGTGTCTCCAACAGGGAAAGTACTTCCGCTTGGAGGAGTGGCTATAATATCGCCAGAAATGTTACCGTCCTCGGTATCAATGGCTACCCCAGCAAAGTTCGCTACAGCACCACAGGTTCCCGGAGAGTTGTTTGCAACAATATCTGCTGGACAAACAATAATCGGTGGATCGCCAACAGATGTTATTTGGCTAAAGTTTATGCAATAGCTCAACAAGGTTCCGCTATCGCCCCCGGCACCATCGCAGATGCGAAGGGTCCAGTTGCCGTTGATAGATTGACCGGCAAAAGTAGAGGCAAAGGTTCCGCCTTCAGCTTGGAAAGTTCCGGTAAAAGGAGGAGATCCGGTAGTGATGCTTGGCGCTCCGTCCATAAATATTGTGTTTGTATAGTTGTCTCCAGAACCACCATTACCACTTGAAAGGTCAAGTGAAGTTCCCATTGGGGAAACCAAGGAAATGGAAAGATCGGAATCCCAAGTATGGGTAAGGTTGATCTGAACGTTGTCCAAGATATAATCTCCAGAAGCAGCCCCAATATTACCGGTTGCAGAAACAGCTGCCGGTGAGAGGGTTGGGAAAACACAACCAGCGCCCCCAGTTCCTGATGCAGGAACAGGTTGTGGGTTGCCTGTGCCGC
This sequence comes from Flavobacteriales bacterium, assembly GCA_038212575.1. GTDB lineage: Bacteria > Bacteroidota > Bacteroidia > Flavobacteriales > Flavobacteriaceae > Aequorivita. The sequence continues at coordinate 9,504 of JBBQUI010000102.1, read as the reverse complement.
AAACTGAAATAGGTGCAACAACGCAATTTCCTGAAAGATTGAATATGCCATTTAAACCAGTACCTGCCCAAGTAGTACCATTATTAGCACTACTATATAGAGGAGATCCAACAAGAGGAGCAACAACAGTCCAATAAGCAGCTGCGCCACCAGGAATAATTCCTGTAACTGCTACCCAATATTTAGTTCCAACTGGCCCTCCATTCAAGACAATTCCTGAGCCTGAAAGATCAAAAGCAGCCTCAACATTGTTAAGACCAAAAGCAGTGCCTACAACAGTTTGAGAAAGAGCTGTCCGTCCTAAATAAGAGAATAATGGAGCTCCAGTAGGTGCTCCACCAGCATTAGCATAGAAATGAAAATCTAAAGTGGTAAGAGTGTTTGGATTACCAATCAAATATTGGAAAGTAAAGTTAGTTGGAGTAAAATTCTCTCCTGCAGCAACAGTAATATCATCAGCTGCTCTCCAATTATTTGAAGTAGTGATTCCATAGCCGTTAACAATTGCTCCAGCAGGGTTTAAAAAACTGCAAGGCCCTCGCATGGCTTCTTGTAAAGTGCTGTTGCCATAATCTCTGGCATTCGGCACTTGACCATTTCGTGCTAACTGGTTTTGGGAAAACCCAAGACTAGTTATCAGCATAATTAATAATAATGTAATTTTTTTCATAAATCCATAATTTAAAATTAATAGTTAAAAAGTGCTTAAAAATACCATATTTATTTCTTAATAACAAAATTATATTCACTCTATAAATTGAGTATTATTCGCGAAGAATAATAGCTCAAAAAAATTACTTCCGAAACCAACCTTTTTATATATTTGTTTTTTAGCCAATTAACCAACCCAAGATGAAATCACTCTACATTCTACTCGTTCTTTCTTCAATAATGCTCTCTTGCTCAAAGGCAACCGAAAAGAAAAACACGGCAAAATACACCGATGGGGCTACTACTTTGTATTCAAAAATAACATCTGAACAATCAAACATCCAGTTTAAAAATACGGTGATTGAGACCATGGATTTCAACTTTTTGAGCTACCCCAGTATCTACTCCGGTGCAGGAGTTGCCGTGGGCGATATAGATAACGATGGGTTGCAGGACATCTATTTGGTTTCCAATTTTGGTCCAAATAAATTATATAAAAATAAGGGAAACCTGAGTTTTGAAGATATAACCACCAGTTCAAAAACTGAGGATTACAATGGGTTTTCAACGGGCGTAACTATGCTTGACATAAATAATGATGGCTGGTTGGATATCTATGTTTCAAAAGCTGGCTCCCTCAATAATGATGAAGGGCGTAGAAATTTGCTTTTCGTAAATCAAAAAAACGGCGCTTTTGCCGAGGAAGGAAAAAAATGGGGGTTAGACGATCCTGGCTATACCACACAAGTTTATCAACTTGATTACGACAAGGATGGCGATTTAGATCTGTATGTGGTGAACTATCGTTACGATTTTAAGAATAACACAATAATAAGCGGAGATATTCAACGCGCCATTGAAGAAATTACCAGTGATCAATTGTACCGAAACGACGGTAGTATTTTCACCAAAGTTACGGGTGAGGCCGGAGTTTATAACAAAGCATGGGGACTTGCCGCTGCGGTGGGTGATTTCAACAATGATGGCTGGGATGATATTTACGTTTCCAATGATTATTTGGAGCCAGACAATATGTACATCAATCAAAAAAACGGCACTTTCAAGAATGAAATCAATAGTAGAATGAATCATATTTCTTTCAACAGTATGGGATCTGACTATGCCGATTTGAACAACGATTTATACCCAGACCTAATAACGCTGGATATGGCCGCGGAAAATTACGCCCGTAGCAAACAGAATATGGCTTCTATGAGCACTTCAAATTTTATGGCTATGGTGAAAGTGGGGTATCACCACGCCTATATGGCCAACTTGCTGCAATACAATTTAGGAAATGGCAAGTTTACCGAAACTGCGCAGTTTAGCGGCGTTGTAAAAACCGATTGGAGTTGGGCACCACTAATTGCAGATTATGACAACGACGGTCTAAAAGATATTTTTGTTTCAAATGGTGTTTACAAGGATTATACAAATCAGGATTTTAGAACAGCTATTCGAGAAAAAAATGCAAAAGGCGAATCCATGACCTTAGATGCCGTTAAAGATATGTTGCCCTCCCAAAAACTGGACAACTACATCTTTAAAAATAATGGCGACCTAACTTTTACCAAAATGATGAAAGATTGGGGGCTGGAAGACCCTTCCTTTTCAAACGGCGCAGCTTATGCCGATTTTGATAATGATGGCGATTTGGATCTTGTTGTAAATAATGTGAATGACGAAATAGGTCTATACCGAAACAACGCTAACAGAAATTACATCCAAGTGAAACTAAAAGGCCCAAAAAACAATTCTTTGGGTATTGGCGCCAAAGTTTACGTAAAGAAAACTGACACTATTCAATTTCAGCAATTGTATCTTGCCCGTGGGTATGAATCATCCGTTACCGATGTTTTGCATTTCGGTCTTGGCAATAACAACGATGTTGATGAAGTTGTGGTTCAATGGCCCGATGGAAAGGTGTCAAAATTTCCAAATCCATCAATAAACAAAATGCTAACTGTGGATTATAAAAATGCAGGAAATGGATCTGTGGCTTATTTAAGCCCTGTTTCCAAAAAAGCAACTTTGGATCCAACCAGCATAGGTATTGATTTTATACACAAAGAGAATGACTTTGACGATTTTTCGCTTCAGCTTTTAATTCCGCAAAAGCAGTCTACCAAAGGTACAGGAATTGCCGTGGCAGATGTGAATGGCGATGGTTTGGATGACTTTTTCGTAGGAAATGCCACCGGAGCCGAAGCCGCTATGTATGTGCAAAAAGCAGATGGTACCTTCACAAAAACCAACGAAGCGCTTTGGAAAAACAATGCGAAATATGAAGATGCCAATGCTCTCTTTTTTGATGCGGATGGCGATGGCGACCAAGACCTTTATGTTGCAAGCGCTGGCTATGAGTTAGATGAAAAAAGTCAGCTTTTGCAGGACAGATTGTTTGTGAACGATGGCAAAGGCAACTTCACCTATAAAAAAGAAGCACTGCCAACCATGCTCGTTTCAAGCAAAGGAATTGTTGCCGCAGACTATGATGGTGATGGCGATGTGGATTTGTTTGTTGGCGGAAATGTTGTACCCAAAAAATACCCAACCACTCCCCGCTCCTACCTTCTTAAAAATGAAAAAGGTATTTTTAAGGATGCCAGTAATGAAAACCCTTCCCTTAAAGAAATAGGCATGGTATCTGACGCCATATTTACTGATTATGACAACGATAAAGATCTTGACTTGCTGGTAACAGGCGAATGGATGGCCCCTACCATTTTTAGCAACGATAAAGGAAAATTCACCAAAAACGAAAGCATAACAGGCCTTGAAAACACCGAAGGTTGGTGGTTTACCGTCAGTGCAGCAGATTTTGATGGCGACGGCGATGAAGATTATGTTTTTGGAAATATAGGCGGAAATAATAAATTTCACCCTTCCTCAGAAAAACCACTTTTTATTTATGCTAAAGATTTTGACAACAACGGAAGTTTTGATGTGGCGATGAGCAAAATAAACGACGGAAGAATCGTACCCGTTCGCGGGAAAGAATGCAGCAGCCAGCAAAACCCTTTTTTGCTCGACAAAATAAAAACCTATAAAGAATTTTCTACTTTAGAAATGAAGGACATTTATGGCGAAGACCAGCTTAAGGATTCTTTCAAGCGCACTTGCCACGATTTTGAAAGTATGTATCTAGAAAACTTGGGCGGCGGAAAATTTAAAGTAAGAAACTTGCCCAACGAGGCCCAATTAGGCCCTACACTTTCCTTCATTTCCCGCGATTTCAATAACGATGGGAAAATGGACATTATGGGTGTGGGCGCTATTTATGACGCTGAGGTAGAAACCATTCGTTATGACAGTAACTACGGTTATGTGCTGCTGGGCGATGGCAAAGGCAATTTTAAATACTCCAGAGAATACGTACCTTTTATTGATAGTGATTCAAAGAATATGAAAGCCATCAAAATAAATGGCAAGGAAATGTATATGGTTGTTAGCAATAACGCTCCCTTACAGATTTTTAATTTCAAATCGTAACTATTACCCCCTTGCCCCGCCGCAGAGGGGAATTCGAACCGTTTTTTTAAAAAAAGGTTTTTACTGTTCTACTTGAAAGTCGATGGTAGTTTTTTTTGGAAATTTGTCTTTCATTTTTTTATAATTTGAAAGACTTTCCATTGCTCTATTTGCAGCTCCAGTGGGCGCAATCAAGGAAACGGTTTTTATGATTCTGCCATTCTCGGGGAGTTGAAATTTATGGAAGCACAGCACTTGTTCGAAACCAACCTTTTTATATATTTGTTTTATAGCCAAATAACCAACCCAATATGAAATCACTCTACATTTTTCTCGTTCTTTCTTCAATAATGCTCTCTTGTTCAAAGACAACCGAAAAGAAAAACACATCAAAATACACTGATGATTCTACTACTTTATATTCAAAAATAACTCCTGAAGAGTCAGGTATTAATTTTAAAAATACTTTAATACAGAGTATGGATTTTAATTTTATGAATTATATGTATATCTACATTGGCGCAGGTGTTGCAAGTGGCGATATTGATAATGACGGCCTAATTGATCTTTATTATGTTTCTAACATGGGACCAAACAAGCTTTATAAAAATTTAGGGAACTTAAAATTTGAAGATATTACAACAGCCTCCAAAACAGAAGACTACAGTGGGTTTTCTACAGGTGTAGGGATGTGGGATGCTAATAATGACGGTTGGTTAGACATTTACGTATGTAAAGCAGGATCTTTAGATAGTGATGAAGGTAGAAGAAACCTCCTTTTTATCAATAATCAAAATGGCACTTTTACCGAGTCTGCAAAACTTTTTGGTTTAGACGACCCAGGTTTTTCAACGCAAGCTTACCCTATAGATTATGATAAAGATGGAGACATGGACCTTTATGTTTTAAATCATAGATATGATTTTACAAACAATAATAAAATAAGCGGCGAAGTACAATCCCAAATTGAAGAGATAACAAGCGATCAACTTTATAGAAACGACGGCAAAACTTTTACGAAAGTAACCGGAGAGGCTGGCGTTTATAATAAAACATGGGGATTAAGTGCTGTTGTTTCAGACTTTAACCATGATGGGTGGGAGGACATTTATGTTGCTAACGATTTTATGGAGCCTGATTTTTTATATATAAATCAGCATAATGGTACTTTCAAAAATGAGATTAACAAAAGAATGAAACACATTTCAACATTTTCTATGGGTACAGATTTTGCTGATTTAAACAATGATCTAAATAACGATCTTGTTTCTGTTGATATGGTTTCTGAAAGCCATGTGAAAAGCAAAGAAAACATGGCTTCTATGAGTACGTCGAATTTTTTAAAAATGGTTGAAATAGGGTATCACCATCAATACATGACAAATACATTACATTGGGGGGACAGCTATGGAAACTATAAAGAAACTGCACAAATGAGTGGAATTTCTAAAACAGACTGGAGCTGGGCACCATTAATTGCAGATTTTGACAACGATGGGTACAATGATATTTTTGTAGGAAATGGAGTGGATAGGGATTATACAAACCAAGACGCAAGAAACTATTTAAAAGATGTAATGAAAGAAGGTAAATCCATGACATTAGATTCAGTTTTAAATAAATTCCCATCTCAACCAATAGAAAATTATATTTTCAAAAACAATAGAGACCTTACATTTACAAATGAAGCCAATGAATGGGGCCTTGAAGAACCTACCTATACCAATGGAGCTTCCTATGCAGATTTAGACAACGATGGCGATTTAGAGCTTATAGTAAATAATCTAAACTCAACCTCAGGTATCTACAAAAACCATAGTAATAATAATTATCTTCAAGTTAAATTAAAAGGCCCGATTCAAAACAAATTAAGCATTGGCGCAAAAGTTTATATTGAAACTAAAGATGGATACCAAACAAAAGAACTTTACACCAATCGTGGCTTTGAGTCATCAGTAACAGATGTATTAAATTTTGGACTTGGCGATACTGATAACGTTAAAGAAGTGTTTGTGCAATGGCCCGATGGGAAAATTTCAAAATTAGCTTCACCACCAATAAACAAAATGCTTACTATAAATTATGATTCCGCTATTGTTGGAACACTTGACTTTCACAGAACAAAATCCAAAAAATCAAGCATAGACCCCACAAGTATTGGCATTGACTATATGCACAAAGAGAATGATTTTGACGACTTCACGCTTCAACTTTTAATTCCCCAAAAACAATCCACCAAAGGCACAGGAATCGCTGTAGCAGATATTAACGGCGATGGGCTGGACGACTTTTTTGTTGGAAATGCCGCCGGAGCCGAAGCCGCTATGTATGTGCAAAAACCAGACGGTAGCTTTACAAAAACAAACGAAGCGCTTTGGAAAAACAATGCAAAGTATGAAGACGCAAACGCAATCTTTTTTGATGCCGATGGCGATGGCGACCAAGATCTTTATGTGGCAAGCGCGGGTTATGAATTAAATGAGAACAATCCGCTATTGCAGGACAGGCTTTTTATGAATGACGGCAAAGGCAATTTCACCTATAAAAAAGAAGCACTGCCAACCATGCTCGTTTCAAGTAAAGGAATTGTTGCCGCAGACTATGACGGCGATGGCGATGTGGATTTGTTTGTGGGCGGAAATGTGGTTTCCAAAAAATACCCCACCACTCCCCGTTCGTACCTTCTTAAAAACGAAAAAGGTATTTTTAAGGATGCCACTGATGATAGCCCTTCCCTAAAAGGAATAGGAATGGTTTCAGACGCAATTTTTACCGATTACGACAACGATAAAGATTTAGACCTTTTAGTGGTTGGCGAATGGATGGCCCCCACCTTTTTCACGAATAATAATGGAAAGTTTAGCAATAATGAAAATGCTGAAGGGCTTGAAAACACTGAAGGGTGGTGGTTTAATGTTAGTTCGGCAGATCTAGATGGCGATGGCGATCTAGATTACGTGTTAGGAAACATAGGAGGAAACAATAAATTTCACCCTTCAGAAAAAAAACCACTTTATATTTCTGCGAAAGACTTTGATAATAACGGAACTTTTGATGTTGCGATGAGTAAAATAAGTAATGGGAAAGTTGTTCCTGTAAGAGGAAAAGAATGCAGTAGTCAACAAAATCCTTTTCTATTGGATAAAATTAAAACCTATAAAGAGTTTGCAAATCTAGAGTTTAAAGAAATTTACGGTGAAGACGAACTGAAAGACGCTTTTAAGTTAATTGCCCATCAGTTTAAAAGCGCAGTAATCTTTAATGATGGAAATGGTAGTTTTAGAGTAATGGAATTGCCAAATGAAGCACAAATGGGCCCCACAATGGCAACTATTATAAAAGATTTAAACAATGATGGAAATCTTGATATTCTGGGTGTTGGTGGGCTTTATGATGCGGAAGTAGAAACAATTCGATATGATGGAAACTTTGGCTATGTGTTGCTTGGCGACGGAAAGGGCAATTTTAAATATTCCAAAGAGTATGAGCCTTTTATAGACAGTGATGCAAAAAATATGAAAGCCATTAAAATCAATGGCAATGAAATGTATATGGTTGTTAGCAACAACGCTCCTTTGCAGATTTTTAATTTCAAATCATAACTCTGACCCCTGCCCCGCCGCGGCGGGGAATTTGAGCAGATTTTAAAAAAACGGTTTGTACTGTTCTACGCGAAAATCGATAGTGGTTTTTTCGGGGAATTCGTCTTTCATTTTTTTGTAATCTGAAAGACTTCCCACCGCTCTATTTGCAGCTCCTGAGGGTGCAATCAAGGAAACGGTTTTTATAGTTCTGCCATTTTCCGGCAGTTGAAATGTGTGAATGCGCGGCACTTTGTTTGAAACCAATTTCAGCGAAATATTATATTCTTTTAATTTTCTTCGGAAGAAATATTCCGGGCCGTTTTTACTATTTCCTCCAGTAAAAAGAAGCGTATCAATTTTAGTATTCTGTTGAAGAACTGCAACCAAATCACGCAATTCCACTTCCAACATTCCAATATCTGAAGCATCCACTTTTTCGCGTCTTGCGGAAGCAACCGTATCGCAAATGCCGATGCCTCTTTTTATGAGAAAATGCTCTCGCTGTTTTATGGCTTCGGCGGTGGTTTCAAACTTTAAGTCTAATCCAAAAATCCTATCTAAAATTGGCCACAACTGCCCGTCGCGGCTTCCGTAGCAAAAATCTACATCGCCTTCTTTTAATTCACCCGTAGTAAACCTGGGCGGTGGCAAAGTACCAACAATCAGTTTGGTCGCGGTTTCGGGAATAAAAGGTGGGTATGGGTGGATGTGGTGAAACAAATTTGGATAGTTGGATTGCTAGATTTTTGGATAATTAGATCTTAGATTTATCGAATAAAAACAGGCTCACTACCATTCTCCGTAAATTCTTCACTATAGCCATAGCCATCATAATCAAATGCCTTCAATTCATCGAGCGTTTTCAAATTGTTATCAATGGCAAAACGCGTCATACTGCCACGTGCTTTTTTAGCGAAGAAAGAGATTATTTTAAGTTCACCGTTTTTAAAATCCTTGAAAACTGGAGAAATAACCGGCACTTTCAGTTTCTTGGCATCAATGGCGTTGAAGTATTCAACACTTGCCAGATTTAAGAAAAGTTCATCTTCTTCCAATTCGTCATTCAATGATTCCGTGAGCGTTTTTTTCCAAAAGGAATGCAAATCTTTTTTACGGTTTATGGGAAGTTTGGTGCCCATCTCCAAACGATACGGCTGTATTAAATCTAACGGACGCAGCAGACCGTACATCCCGGAAAGGATTCGCAATGAGTCCTGCAAAAGATCAATTTTTTCCGAAGAAATGGTATAGGCATCCAATCCTGTGTATACGTCGCCGGCAAAGGCATACACTGCGGGACGGGCATTCTGTTTTGTGAAAGGTGTGTTGAATTCTTTATAGCGTTGATAATTGAGCTGCGCCAACTTATCGCTGATGTCCATCAACTTGCCAATTGCCTTTTTGCTTTTGCTTTCCAGTTTATTGTTTATCATTCCCGCTTCCTCCAAAAATTTGGGTTGGGTGGCTCGGGTGGTGGGAAGTTTGGATTCAAAATCCAGCGTTTTTGCTGGGGAAACTACTATTTTCATCTATTTAGCTTTTTCTTCAAAAATAACGAAAACAAAATTGATTCAAGGTTTAAAATTCAAGATTGGAATTCGTGATTTGTTAATTCGGGATTTGTTAATTCGGGATTCTTGAATAAAAATAGAAAACCTTGAACATTGAACATTGAACATTGAATATTGAACATTGAACATTGAACATTGAATTCACTCAATCCTCTTTCCCAGCGTAGTAAAACTCAACCCTTGCGACCCGCGAAGCGAAGTCATTATTGCCTCAAAAAGTGGTTCGG
>JBBQUI010000101.1:0-10232 GCA_038212575.1 Flavobacteriales bacterium | reverse complement strand
CCCAATGCGCGTTCGGTTCAAATAAATTTAAATCCTTTTACGCTTATTGGCGCTACAACACGTTCAGGTTTATTGACCGCACCCATGCGTGCCCGATTCGGAATTTCTTCAAGATTACAATATTATACCACGGAATTGCTTACCACAATTGTACAACGAAGTGCAGGAATATTGAATGTTCCCATCACGATGGAGGCTGCAATTGAAATCGCTGGACGAAGTAGGGGAACACCACGGATTGCCAACGCACTTTTACGCAGAATCCGCGATTTTGCACAAATAAAAGGAAACGGAAAAATAGATATCCAAATTGCAAAATATGGCTTGGAAGCCTTACACGTAGATGCCCACGGTTTGGACGAAATGGACAACAGAATTCTTTTAACAATCATCGAAAAATTCAAAGGCGGCCCCGTTGGAATCTCTACAATTGCAACGGCGGTTTCCGAAAGCCCCGAAACCATTGAGGAAGTTTATGAACCGTTTTTGATCCAACAGGGTTTTATTATGCGTACGCCCCGTGGCCGTGAAGTTACAGAAGCTGCCTACAAACATCTTGGCAAGATGAAAGGCCCCACGCAGGGTGGACTGTTTTAAAATAATACTATGGAAGCAAAGAAAATCCCATCGGTTTCTGCCTTCCGGTTTTTGGTTCATTCAACCCAAATTCTTAAAAACCCTTTACCATTTCACCATAAAAATTTTGAAACGAAGGGTGATACTTTTCGGTTGAAATTAGGTTTTGGAAATTCAGTTATTTTTTCGCGCGATGCAGGTTTTGCGCAATATGCACTTCAGAAAAATCAAAAAAACTTTACAAAATCACCAATCCAAACCCGCGATCTTTCAAAATATGTGGGCTTCGGATTGCTAACTTCCGAAGGAGAACTGTGGCAAAAACAACGCAAACTTATTCAGCCAGCTTTTCATAAAAAGCAATTGATAAACTTATTGGACACAATTGATGCGGCTATAAAAACAGAACTCGCAAAAATTCAAACAGAGAAAGCAATTGACATTTTTCCTGTTTTTAATGATTTAGCTTTTCAGACTGTTGTAAAATCACTTTTCAGTAGCGCGGTTGACCAAAATGAAATAAACAAACTTCAGCAAATTACGGAATCTGCACAGCAGATGTTGGTAAAGGAATTGCGCCAACCCTATCTTGGCTGGTGGTTTAAGTTGAGCGGAAAAATAAAAAAGCATATTTCGGAAACTGAGGAAGCACGATCAATTTTGAAAAAACTCGTCAATGAACGAAGAAATTCTGGAAAACGGGAAGACGATTTATTGGATATGCTTTTGGAAGCAAGGTATGAAGATGGAAACGCTATGGAAGAAGGTCAATTGATTGATGAAATTTTAATCCTTTTTACGGCCGGACACGAAACCACATCAAACGCACTTACTTTTACTTGCGAATTGCTGGCGCGAAATCCTCAAATTCAAGAGAAGCTTCATTCTGAAATAATCGAGGCAAAAGAGAAATCAGAAACCTTGATGGACTTTATAAAAAATTGCCCATTCACAAAAAATGTTATTGAAGAGTCACTTCGGTTGTATCCGCCGGCATATTTTATTGATCGTGTAAATATTGAGGAGGATGAATTTAATGGAATGAAAATTCCGAAAAATTCAAGCTTGCTGTTTTCATTATTGGAAATCCACACGAATCCTGCAAATTGGGACGAACCCCAAAAGTTTAAACCCGAACGATTTTCCGATGTTAACCCGAACCATTTTTCTGGACAATATTTTCCATTTGGCGCGGGACCGAGAATGTGCATCGGCAATAATTTTGCGATGTATGAAATGGTTTTGGCCGTTGCAGAAATTATTGGGCAATATAAAATTTCTGAAAAGAAAACACCAATTGAAATAAAACCGTTGATTACCCTGAAGCCGAAAAATGCTATATTGAAATTCAATTTAAGATAATTGGGTGATTCAGAATTCTTCGAAATATTCGCAATTAATAAAAACTGAAGCCAAACGCCTTGGGTTTATTTCCTGCGGAATAAGCAAAGCAGAATTTCTGGATGAAGAAGCGCCGCGACTTGAAAGCTGGTTGAAAAAAAATATGCACGGCGAAATGGCCTATATGCAAAACCACTTCGACAAAAGGTTGGACCCAACAAAACTTGTCCCCGATTCCAAAAGCGTTATTTCTTTATTGCTGAATTATTTTCCTTCGGAAACGCAAACTTCGGAAACCTATAAAATTTCAAAATACGCTTACGGCACCGATTATCATTTTGTAATAAAAGAAAAACTGAAACAATTAATGCAGTTTATTTCCGAAGAAATTGGCGATGTTCACGGCCGTGCATTTGTAGATTCCGCACCGGTTTTAGACAAGGCCTGGGCTGCAAAAAGTGGTTTGGGCTGGATTGGCAAACACAGCAATTTGCTCACCAAACAATTGGGTTCTTTCTATTTTATTGCTGAACTTATTGTCGATTTGGGTTTGGAATATGACACTCCCGTAACCGACCACTGCGGCAGTTGCACAGCCTGCATCGACGCTTGCCCCACAAATGCAATTGTTGCCGATAAAGTGGTGGACGGCAGTAAGTGCATCTCTTATTTTACCATTGAATTGAAAAATGAAATCCCAACTTCTCAAAAAGGTAACTTTAAAGATTGGATGTTCGGATGCGATATTTGCCAAGATGTTTGCCCGTGGAACCGTTTCAGCAAACCGCATAACCAACCGCTTTTTAATCCAAATCCCGAAATGCTTTCGATGAGAAAAAAAGATTGGGAAGAAATAACGGAAGATGTTTTTCAAAAAATATTCAAGAACAGTGCAGTAAAAAGAGCCAAATTTTCAGGGCTTAAAAGGAACATCAACTTTTTGAAAGATTAACCTTCAAACTTTCGCCATTTCAACTAACATTATAACTTTGTAAGTTCTGTTGAAAATTTCCGCAAAAGCGATAGTATCCATAGAATCAAAAGTATCCACAGTAACAATAGTACAGAAATATGAGCAAGCAAAGCAAACGTCGCGAGGCCTTACTATATCACGCAAAACCTAAACCTGGCAAAATTCAGGTAGTCCCAACAAAAAGTTATTCCACACAACGTGATCTTTCATTGGCATATTCGCCTGGGGTTGCCGTGCCTTGTTTGGAAATTGAAAAAGACGTGGAAAACGTCTATAAATATACCAACAAAGGAAATCTTGTAGCAGTAATTTCAAACGGAACGGCTGTTTTGGGATTGGGAAACATTGGCCCCGAAGCTTCCAAACCCGTGATGGAAGGAAAAGCGTTGCTTTTTAAAATCTTTGCCGATATTGATGTTTTTGATATCGAAATAAACACCGAAAATATTGATGAATTCGTTGCAACAGTAAAAAACATTGCACCAACATTTGGCGGAATCAATCTTGAAGATATAAAAGCGCCCGAAGCTTTTGAAATTGAAAGAAGACTTAAGGAAGAGCTTAACATTCCCGTAATGCACGATGATCAACATGGAACAGCGATCATTTCAGCAGCAGCATTACTAAATGCTTTGGAAATTTCTGAGAAAAAAATTGAAGAAGTTAAAATTGTAATTAGCGGTGCCGGCGCTGCGGCAGTTTCGTGTACCCGACTTTACAAAGCCTTTGGCGCCAAGCCTGAAAACATTGTAATGCTCGATAGCAAAGGTGTTATAAGAAAAGACAGAGAAAGCCTTACAGATGAAAAAGCAGAGTTTGCTTCGGACCGAAAAATTGATACTTTAGATGAAGCCATGAAAGATGCCGATGTATTTGTGGGTCTTTCGGTTAAGGATATTGTTACTCCCGATATGCTCCTAAGCATGGCGCCAAACCCGATTGTTTTCGCAATGGCCAATCCCGATCCAGAGATTGAATATGATTTGGCGGTGAAAACCCGAAAAGATATTATTATGGCCACGGGCCGTAGCGACCATCCAAATCAAGTTAACAATGTGCTTGGCTTTCCCTTTATTTTCCGTGGAGCATTGGATGTTCGCGCTACCAAAATCAACGAAGCTATGAAAATGGCCGCTGTAAAAGCATTGGCAGATTTGGCTAAAGAACCCGTACCAGAACAAGTAAATATTGCCTACGGTGAAACTAAACTTACCTTTGGAAAGGAATACATCATCCCAAAACCTTTTGATCCACGTTTGATTGCCGCCGTTCCACCCGCAGTTGCGAAGGCAGCAATGGAAAGTGGAGTAGCTACAACAGATATTACAGACTGGGAAAAATATCAGGACGAGCTTTATGAGCGCATGGGTAGCGATAACAAAATCGTACGATTATTGGTGAACCGTGCAAAGTTGAGCCCAAAACGAATTGTTTTTGCAGAAGCGGATCATTTGGACGTGTTGAAAGCGGCACAGATAGTTCACGAAGAAGGCATTGGTATCCCAGTTTTATTGGGAAGGAAGGAAATTATACTCGAATTGATGGGGCAGATTGATTTTGATGCTGAACTTGAAATCATTGATCCAAAAAGTGATGAACATTCCGATAAGCTTCAACATTACGCCCAAAAACTTTGGGAAAAGCGAAGAAGAAGCGGTATTTCACTTTACACCGCTGAAAAGCTGGTGCGCGAACGAAATTATTTTGCAGGAATGATGCTGAGCGAAGGCGATGTGGATTGTATGATTTCTGGTTATGCACGTTCCTATCCGTCAGTTGTAGTTCCCGTGTTTGAAACTGTTGGACGGTTTGAAGGCGTTACGAAAGTGGCTACTACCAATTTGATGCTTACCAAACGCGGTCCATTGTTCATTTCAGATACTTCCATAAACATTGACCCTACGGCGAAGGAGCTTGCGAAAATTGCGCAAATGACGAATTATACAATGAAAATGTTCGGGTTACAGCCCGTGATTGCAATGATATCATACGCCAACTTTGGTTCTTCCAAAGATCCGCACGCAACAAAAGTGCGCGAGGCTGTTGATTTGCTTCACAAGAGCAACCCAGATATGATTGTGGACGGCGAACTTCAAACCGATTTCGCTTTAAATCCAGAATTGCTTCAAAAGAAATTTCCGTTTTCAAAACTGGCGGGCAAAAAAGTGAATGCGCTTATCTTTCCAAATCTCGATTCGGCAAATAGTAATTACAAGTTATTGAAAGAACTGAACGGTGTGGAATCCATCGGCCCAATTATGCTGGGAATGCGTAAACCTGTGCATATTCTACAGTTGGGCGCTAGTGTTGAGGAAATGGTAAATATGTGTGCTGTAGCGGTTGTGGATGCACAGCAGAAAGAGAAGCAGGTTCGGGAGTAGGGGAGCAAATAAATGCGTAGCATTTTACCCAATATTTTCACAAAAACCCCACTAGCATTTGTAAATAATTATACTATATTTGAGCCTTTAAGTTTTCGTTAACACATGATAACCCATATACAGGGCAGACTGGTTGAAAAAAACCCGACAGATGTAGTGATAGATTGCAATGGAGTAGGGTACTTTATCAATATTTCCTTGCACACATTTTCCGAACTCCCCTCCAGTGAAAATGTTAAATTGTTTACTCATTTACTCGTTCGGGAAGATGCCCATATTCTATATGGTTTTTCCAGTGTGGCTGAACGTGAAATATTTAGGTTGTTAATTAGCGTTTCGGGAGTGGGGGCAAGTATCGCAAGAACAATGCTTTCATCCTTGGCACCAGAGCAAGTGCTTGATGCCATTTCCCAAAACGATATACCAACAATACAATCAGTAAAAGGAATAGGAGCCAAGACCGCACAGCGTGTAGTTTTGGATTTAAAAGATAAGATTTTAAAAGTGTACGGTTTGTCGTCTATTTCTGCCGGAACAAGCAATACGAACAAAAATGAAGCGTTATCTGCTTTGGAGACGTTGGGCTTTGTTCGCAAACAGTCTGAGAAAGTGGTAGATTCCATTGTTAAAGAAAATCCGCAGGCTTCAGTAGAAATTATCATTAAACAAGCTTTAAAAAATTTGTAAAATTTGAAGGCAAAAAATTACGTTTACAAGGATGGCTTTTTCAAGCTTTTAGCAATAGTAAGTTTTATTTTGGTCAGCAATGCTTCGCTGGCGCAGGACTCAACAGCCGTAGGAAGTGAAATGGGAAGAATGGATTTGCCAACTCCCGCCAGCATTCAGGATCTGTATACCTACGATCCCATAACTGATAGATACATTTATACCCAGACCTTGGGTAGTTTTAACATTACATACCCTATCATCCTTACGCCCCAAGAATATCAGCGATTGGTTCAAGAGGAGCAGATGAAGGCCTATTTTAAAGAAAAAATAGACGCAGCCGATGGTAGGAAAGAAGGTTCGGAAGAACAACAGAAAAATTTGCTGCCTACCTTTTATGTGAATTCAGGCTTTTTTGAATCCATTTTCGGTGGAAATAGTATCGAAGTAATTCCGCAAGGTTCTGTTGAAATGGATCTTGGTCTACTTTACACAAAACAGGACAACCCGCAATATTCACCACGAAACCGAAGCAATTTCTCTTTTGATTTTGATCAACGAATTAGCTTGAGTCTTTTGGCGAAAGTGGGAACAAGACTTCAGGTTACCGCAAACTACGATACCGAAAGCACCTTTGATTTTCAAAACCAGATAAAGTTGGAATACACCCCAACGGAAGATGATATTATTCAAAAAATTGAAGTAGGTAACGTGAGTATGCCGCTTAACAGTACTTTAATTCAAGGGGCGCAAAGTCTTTTCGGGGTAAAGACACAGCTTCAATTTGGAAAAACCACCATCACGGGAGTTTTTTCTGAGCAAAAATCCGAAACCCGCACCGTTACTGCCGAAGGTGGCGCAACCATTACAGACTTTGAACTTTTCGCCTTGGATTATGACGAAAACCGTCACTTCTTCTTGGCTCATTATTTTAGGGACAATTATGACCGTGCTTTGCAGCAATATCCTTTCATCAATAGTAACGTGCAGATTACCCGAATGGAAGTTTGGATTACCAATCGCACCAGCCGTACTGAAAACGTTCGAAATATTGTGGCTTTGCAGGATATTGGTGAGTCTAACCCCCTAAATATTGGGTTAAATGTACCACCGGGAGGTTTTATAAATGCTAGCAGAAACGCTTATCCCGATAACGGGAATAACGACTTTAACCCCTTCGGAATAGACCGAGGAGGAGTACAAACTATTCTTAATCCAGCAATCCGCGATGTGGCAACCGTGCGTCAAGGTTTTACGGGCGTACAGGTAAACGAAGGTGTAGATTATGTAACTCTGGAAAATGCAAGAAGACTGGATGGTGGTGAGTATTCGCTTAACTCACAGTTGGGTTACATATCCTTAAATCAAAAATTGAATAATGACGAGGTTTTAGCGGTTTCTTATCAATTTACCGTAAACGGAAAAGTATTTCAAGTCGGGGAATTCTCAAACGACGGTGTTGAAGCAAATGGTGGAATGCAGCCTGGCGGCGGAACCAATCCTCCTGGACAAGAAGTAGGTCTTGCGCAAAACCTTGTTGTAAAACTTTTGAAAAGTAGCATTACAAGTGTAAACGAACCAATTTGGGATTTGATGATGAAAAACATTTACCCAATTGGTGCGTACCAACTTGAAAAAGACGATTTCAGGCTAAATATTCTTTATACAGACCCTTCGCCATTAAATTATATTAAGAATGTTTCAACAGATCCCACGGTAGATTTACCGGATGATGTTAAGGATGAAATTCTTCTAAAAGTTTTCAATCTTGACAGGCTGAACTTCAACAACGATCCACAACAGGGAGGTGATGGTTTCTTTGACTTTCTTCCGGGAATAACCGTTGACGCACAAAACGGACGTATTATTTTCACAACCGTAGAACCTTTCGGAAAGCATTTGTTTGACAAATTGAACGTGCCCTCGGTGCCTGCTACCTATAGCATGCCGGAAACCTATAACGCCAACCAGGATAAATACGTTTTCCGAACGCTATATTCCGGAACAAAAACACAGGCGGAACAACAAGAGAGTGAGAAAAACAAATTTCAGTTAAAGGGAAGTTATAAATCTACAGGGGCAGATGGTATTCCAATTGGTGCATTCAACATTCCTCAAGGATCAGTTACGGTAACTGCCGGTGGAAGAACTTTGGTAGAAGGGGTTGACTACACAGTTAACTATCAGCTTGGAAGGGTGCAAATCTTGGATCCTTCTTTATTGAACAGCAACATCCCGATTTCGGTAAGTACTGAAAACAATTCGCTCTTTGGACAGCAGAGCAAGCGTTTTACGGGCCTTAATGTGGAACATAGATTCAGTGATAAATTTCTTGTGGGCGCAACCTATTTAAATCTTAACGAACGCCCATTGACGCAGAAATCATCTTATGGAGTTGAGCCAATTAACAATACTATTTTTGGAATAAATTTAAATTATTCAACAGAAGTTCCTTTCCTTACCCGATTGGTAAACCATTTGCCAAATATTGATACCGATGTGGAATCCAACGTTTCTTTGCGAGGTGAATTTGCATATTTAAAACCTGGCGCGCCAAAAGTTTCAGATTTCAACGGAAAAACTACTTCGTATGTTGATGATTTTGAATCTTCACAGACTGGAAATGATATAAGCACCCCGTCCAGTTGGTCTTTATCAAGCACTCCTATTGGGTACGGTGGCCAATTTGAGAATGATGATTTAGAGTACAATTATAAACGAGCAAAACTGGCTTGGTATACTATTGATCCTATTTTCTATAGTAGCCAACGTCCTGAGGGCATCAATGATGAAGATCTTTCTTCGCCATTTACCCGCAGAGTTTTTAGGGATGAAATTTTTCCAAACCAAGATATTATTCAAGGGCAAACACAAGCTTTGTTTACTTTAGATTTGGCTTATTATCCTTCAACACGTGGGGAATACAACTATAACCCCCAAGCCACTAATGGAACACTGCCAACCCCTGAAGATAATTTCGGAGGGATAATGAGACAGCTAACTACCACAGATTTTGAAAAATCGAATGTGGAATATATACAGTTTTGGGTGATGGATCCATTCATCTACGATGAAAACAACGGAAATCCTGGCGGAGAACTAAATTTTAATTTGGGAAGTGTTTCAGAAGATGTTTTAAAAGATGGTAGAAAACAATATGAAAATGGGTTGCCAGAAGATGGTGGTGATGCTAACGTTCTTTTGACCAATTGGGGTAAAGTGCCGTTAAACCAATCGCTTGTTTACACCTTCAATACCGAAGGGCAGCAAAGAACCAATCAAGATGTGGGATTGGATGGTTTAAGCAATGCTGAAGAAGCAGCCAAATACGGTGCGGCTTTTGGTAATGACCCAGCCAACGATGACTACCAATACTTTTTACAGGCCGAAGGAAACATTTTAGATCGTTACCTTAAATACAACGGAACCCAAGGAAATTCGCCAGTAGAAGTTACAAATACAAATCGTGGAAGCACTGCGCAACCCGATGTGGAAGATATAAATCGTGACAACACGATGAATACAATAGAAAGTTATTACGAATATAATGTTCAAATGTTTCCGGGGATGAACAGAGAGAACAATGATTATATTTCAGATATAAAATTACTTGACATTACAACCCAAGACAATAACGTAATACCAGTTAGATGGGTACAGTTTAAAATTCCTATCAGCAAGCCAGACCAAGCTGTAAATGGTATTTCAGATTTTAGGTCCATTCGTTTTATGCGGATGTTCCTTTCAAAGTTTTCGCAAAGCACCGTATTGCGTTTCGGAACTATGGAATTGATACGCGGCGATTACAGAAGATTTGAGCAAACCTTGGATAACGTAACTTTTGAGGATCCGGCGAACGATGATACGCTATTTGAAGTTCAATCCGTTAGTATCGAAGAAAACGAAAACCGGGAACCAATTCCTTATGTTTTGCCTCCGGGATTAGTTCGTGAGGAGTTGAACAACAACAATAACATTATTCGCGAAAACGAGCAGTCGCTTTCTATGCGCGTTTGCGGACTGGAACCAAATGATGGGCGTTCCGTTTATAAAAATTTCAATGTGGACATGCGCCAGTACAAAAACCTGGAAATGTTCATCCACGCAGAATCTATCATAAATGATAGCAATCCAACACCGCTTTCAGATGGACAATTGGTAGCTTTTATTCGTTTGGGTAATGACCTTACAAATAACTATTATGAAGTTCAAATTCCGTTGAACCCAACCAATTTTGGAGCTCGAAGCGCTGAGGAAATTTGGCCACTCGCAAACAGATTGAACCTTCCTCTGGA
>JBBQUI010000100.1:0-10276 GCA_038212575.1 Flavobacteriales bacterium | reverse complement strand
GTGGATGGGGTGGGTACCAATTCGCCATTTGCGTTGTAGCTCTTGCCCGTAGAAGCATAATCAATATTCGTTTCAAAAAGTCGTGCCTCTGCGCCCATTTCCAGTTTCAGGGTTTCGGAGAGCGGATTTACGTAATCTAGATTAACGGTAAGTTGGTTCCTGTCGGTATCGTCAAAATCTTCAAAATTTTCTACTGTCGAGGCACCTGTATAAATATAGTTTGCATCGTTTTCCTGCGTAAAAATATTGTAATCTGCCTCTAACTCCAGTGTATGGTCTGGGTTTTCAAAGTTCAGTTTGTAATTAAAATTATATTGGGAAGAGACATTATCTCCGCCGAAAAAGAAAAGCTGTTGTTGGTTAAGTTCGGGGTTATCTAAATAAAAAACTGAAAAACTTCCGGTGCCACTGCCTTCATAAAAATTTTGGTTGGTAAAAAACGAAATGGTATTTTTTTCATTTAAATAATAATCCAACCCTACTTTGAAAAGATTTGATTTACTGTTATCCAAAAAGTGGATTACTTCCCTTGAATTGTTTAGCGAGCGCGAAATAAGACCGTTATTTTCGTTTGTGGAAACATTGTTGCTAAGATTGGAGTACAGATTGAACTTTCCGTTACGGTAATTCATATCCAAGCCGGCGTTAAATCTGGCGTTTTCCCTAAAAGTAAGTCCCACGGAAGCGTTGCCATTGAACCCCACGTTTACGTTTTTATGGAGTATAATATTGATAATACCGCTCATTCCTTCAGGATTATACTTTGCAGAGGGATTCGTAATAAGCTCAATTTGTTTGATGGATGACGATGGAATCTGCTTTAACAATTGCGCAGTTGGAATGCTCGAAAGCTTTCCATCCACCATCACACGAACGTTTTCGTTACCACGCATCGAAATTTCACCGGATTGTTGGTCAATGCTCACGGTTGGTAAGTTATTCATGATATCTGAAGCAGTGGGGCCTGCGGTAGATAGATCTTTGCCAACGTTTATTACCTTTTTGTCCAAACGTTGTTCAATGGTGGATCGTTCGGCTACAATATTTACTTCATCCAATGATGCTATATCCTCTTCGAGTAATATATTGCCTAAATCAAAATCTACCTTTCCTTTTGTGATATTTATTTCGGTGGTAAAGGCCTTATATCCTATATACTGAATAATTACGTTGCATCTTCCTTCCGGTATTTTGTGGATTTCAAATTTCCCAGCCTCGTCGGTTACAGCCCCTGTAATAATTTCACCATTCAGATTTTTTACTACCACAGTAACGTAGGGAAGCGGTTCATTGAGAATTTTGTCTGTGACGCGACCATAGATATTGCCAGGCTTTTCGGTAGGATCAATAGAAGCATGGAGTGTTCCAAATGTGATGAATGCGATTAATAATAAAATGGTTTTCATTTGAGTGATTGATTGATGTTAATGATTACTGAATTAAAAAACACTTATACAATGCATTAGATATTACCTTGCATAACATACTAAATGTGGCTAAGTTTTCTAATTTATATACATGACGATATATTTTTTCTTCTGTTACAGCAAATAGAAAAAAATTATAAAAAAACAAACCCGAAGCGTTTGCCCCGGGTTTGAATCTTTACTGCAATTATTAACACTAACCATCAACGTAAAACTGTCGCAGTAAAGAATTTAATTCTAACTATTATATAGACGTCCAAAAATTAATAATGTTTCACGGTTCTTTTCATTTTAACGAACATTTATGAAATCTTGAAAAAGAGTATTGTATTTTCATAAAAAAACTTTCAAAAATGAAAAAGACCTTAGTACTTGGCGCCAGCCTAAATCCCAGCCGTTATTCAAATCTTGCAATTAATAGATTGGTAAATCACGGTCATATTGTTGAAGCTCTCGGTTTGAAAAAAGGAGTAGTTGCGGGAGTTGATATTTCAACTGAAAAAGAAGATTTTGAAAATATAGATACCGTAACGTTATATTTAAATCCGAAATGGCAGGAGGAATATTACGATTATATAATTTCGTTGAAACCGAAACGCGTCATTTTCAATCCCGGAACCGAAAACCCAGAGTTTTATGAAATGTTGGGGAAAAACAATATTAAAACTGAAGTTGCCTGTACCTTAGTTCTTTTGGGAACGAATCAATATTAAGCCGAAAAAGGTTAGCGCTCCATTCAATATCAAAATGAAAAACCCGAACTCAAAGTTTAGGTATTCTGTGGAAAGATAGCTTATGCTATATCCCAAAAAAGGAGTTAATATTGCAACTACAGGAACAAGTTTGTCTTTTACGTTCCATTTTGTAAAAAGACCATAAGCATACAATCCCAAAAGCGGTCCATAGGTATATCCCGCAAAAACAAAGAGTTTTGCGATTACGGAATCATCTGCAATTACATATTTAAAAATGATGATAACAACAATAAGCACCAGCGAAACCATAATGTGAATCAGCTTGCGAACGCGGATCTGCTTTTTTTCATCATATCTTTTTTCAATTTCTAAAATATCGATGCTGAAAGAAGTCGTCAACGCAGTCAAAGCACTATCTGCGCTGCTGTAAGCTGCGGCAATTAATCCTAAAATGAAAAGTATGGCAATCCCAATTCCGAATTCATTTTGCATTGCAAGGGTAGGGTAAAGTTGGTCCTTGTGTGCGTCAATCCCGTTTTGTGCTGCGTAAACGGTCAATAGCAAACCAAGTACCAAAAAAACAAAGTTTACAATTGTCAAAACAATGGTAAACCAAAACATGTTTTTTTGTGCATCCTTTAAATTTCGGCAGGTCAGGTTTTTCTGCATCATATCCTGATCGAGACCAGTCATAACAATGGCTATAAATGCTCCACTTATAAATTGTTTTACAAAAAAGTCGCTTGATTTCCAATCATCAAAAAAGAAAATCTGGCTCATATCGCTATCTGCAATAAATGTGAAAAGTTTACTACCCGAAAGTCCTAAATCTGTGGAAACATAATACACTGAAACGCCAACGGCTACGAGCATAAAAAGGGTTTGTAATGTATCTGTCCAAACAATGGTTTTTATACCGCTTTTGAAAGTGTAGAGCCAAATCAGCAAAATAGTGATGGTAACCGTTACCCAAAAAGGGATATTCATTTCGTCAAAAATCAAACTTTGCAGTACAACTGCTACCAAATACAGCCTAAAACTTGCGCCCACAATTCTTGAAAGAAGGAAGAAAGAAGCGCCTGTTTTATAGGAAGCCTTTCCAAACCTACCTTCCAAATAAGTGTAAATTGAAGTCAGATTCAACCGATAATAAAGCGGAAGCAGCACAGTGCCAATAACCGCATACCCAACAATATAGCCGAGCACGACTTGAAAATAACTGAATTTTGAAGCTTCCACCCAACCGGGAACGGAGATAAAAGTGACCCCGCTCAAAGAAGCGCCAATCATTCCAAAAGCGACCAAATACCACGGCGACTGTTTTCCGGCTTTAAAGAAATCGGCATTACTTCCGCCTCTATTAGTTAAAAAGGAAACAAAAATCAAGACTAAAAAATAACCAACAATTAATAGTAGTATGTGTAAGGGTTGCATAAGATTTGAGACTTCAGTGTTTTAGGAATACTTTTTTGGTAAAAATACAAAGTTTGGTTACCCCACAATTTTTATTTTTAATACTTTTGGAAACCTTGAATGAATATTTATATAACTCCCTAAAAATTAAAAAGATGCGTTTTAAACTATTACTTGTTATTACTTTGTTTTTTGGTTCTTTTGCCAGTCAGGCACAGGAATATCTTCAAATGATCGATGACGGCACCTATAAAGTGCAGGAAATTATTGACAGTGCCGAAGCCTATTTTGCCAATAGGGACAAAGGTCGCGGAACTGGTTACAAACAATTTAAAAGATGGGAATACAACGCCCTCCGTATGGTAAAGGAAAATGGCTACCTTCCAACAACCGAAGAGCGTTTGAATGAACTGGAGCGTTGGAACGCATATCTAAACAGTACCGCAGCAAACAGAGCTGTACTTTCGGATAATTGGCAGGAACTTGGTCCGATGGAATGGAACGCTACTTCCGGCTGGAATCCTGGAGTTGGCAGAATTACTGGTCTTGCTATTGATGAAGGCGATATAAACCATATGATTATTGGTGCTAATACTGGAGGTGTTTGGAGAACTACAGATGGCGGGCAAACTTGGACTCCAATGAGTGACTATTTTTCAAACCTTTCTGTATATGCTGTAGCAATAGATCCAGCCAATTCAGACACTTACTTTTTTGGTTCCTCAAACGGAAAAATATTTAAATCTACCGATGCTGGTGCAACTTGGAATTTGTTGGGAACAATAGGAAATAGCATTGTAAATAAAATTTTGATCAATCCTTCAAATAGCAATATAATGTTCGCTACTGCTGAAAATGTTGGAATCTATAGATCTACAGATGGCGGAACTAATTGGTCTCAACCTGTTAGTGACAATAGAGGTTATGATATTGAATTTAAACCTGGCGACCTTTCAACTGTTTATGCTTCGGGTAGTGGCTTCCATAAATCTACGGATGGCGGTGCCACTTTTACTACCATAGGTGGGTTTACCACAGGCCCAAAAATGATAGGAGTTTCTGCAGATGATGCAAATGTAGTTTATGTGTTAGAAGCTTCTGGCGGCAGATTTGGGGGTTTTTACACTTCTAGCGATAGCGGAAGCAGTTTCACAAAACTCAACCACGGCGGTCTAAACTTTTTCGGCTATAGCACCACGGGGAACGATAACAACGGCCAAGCGCCACGCGACATGGGTATCGCTGTAAATCCAACTAATGTAAATGAGGTGCATATTGCTGGTATATTAACTTGGCGCTCTATGAATGCGGGAGTAAACTTTTCAATCACAGCTGATTGGATACCTGGAAATGCTGCATCACAGAATATTGGCTATTGTCACGCTGATGTTGACGACCTTCAGTTTTATGGAACTACCTTGTTTGCAATAACCGATGGTGGAATTTATAAGGCTGAAAATACAGGTACCATAAACTCAAATTATTACGAAGATATCACCACAGGATTAGGAATCCGTCAATTTTATAAAATAGGTATTTCCCAAACAGCAGACGTAATTGTATCGGGAGGCTCACAGGATAATGGAACCTCTTTTTATACTGCGGCAACGGGATGGAAAGATTGGTTGGGTGCTGATGGAATGGAATCATTTATAGATAAAACAAATTCAAGTCTCTATTACGGAACCAGTCAAAATGGGCAAATGTACAGAACCCAAAATGGCGGTAATTCATACGTAGGCCTAAACGAACCTGGAAATGGTTCTGGAAACTGGGTAACACCATTTGAACAAGATCCAACAGAGGCAAATGCTATTTACGTGGGATACAACCGCGTTTATAAATCAACAAACTTCGGGAGTAGCTGGACAAGTATTTCACAAGATTTTATAAGCAACACAAATAATTTGAAAATTGCTCCTTCATACAATCAAGTTATGTATGTTTCCAGAGGGCCATTTCTATACAAAACAGAAGATGCTGGCGCAACAGATTGGGTACAAAAAACTTTTCCGGGAGGTAGCGTAAATTCTATTGCTATTCACCCAACAAACCCAAACAAAATAGCAGTCGCAATTTCTGGAAATAGCCGTGTTGTTGTTTCTGATGATGGTGGTGATACTTGGATAGATTACAAAAAGAACCTTCCAAACTTTAGCGCTCTTGCTTTGGTTTGGGACAACAATGGTAAAGATGGACTTTATTTAGGAATGGATTATGGAATCTATTATATTGATAATACTTTCACAGATTGGCAACCATATAGCAACTTAATGCCAAATGTAATTATCAATGAATTAGAAATAAATGACGTGACCGACATGCTTTATGCAGGAACCTACGGAAGAGGTCTTTGGGTTTCACCTTTGGTAGAAGGTACAGCTGGTGTTGAAGATGTAATTTCTGAAAGTAGCGTAATCATTTATCCAAATCCTGCAACTTCAGAGTTTACAATCGCTTTGCCAAAAACAATGAATGCCGAAGTTCGGGTTTTTGATATTACAGGAAAACTTCTTATTTATGAAGCTGATGCATTAATAGCAAACAAACATACCGTTGACGTTTCGTCACTTTCTTCGGGAACATATTTTGTTCGCCTTAATACGGAAGAGGGCACTGCAACAAAAAAACTTCTTATAAATTAAACTGACCCCAGACCTTTAAAGGGAAGAAGAAAAGCCAAACTTTTTTTTGGTACCCTTTAGGGATGGGGTAGGAATGCTTCAGAAAAAACATCTTTTTTCTGAAGCATTTTTTTTATCTTGCCGGCAGGAAACATGCTATGGAATTTTCTTCAAAACTTCTTGAAAACGCAGTAAACGAAATGTCGCAACTCCCCGGAATTGGTAAACGGACCGCCCTACGTTTAGTGCTTCATTTATTGAAACAACCCAAAGAACAATCACAAAAATTAGCCGCTACTTTGGTGAAAATGCGCGACGAAATAAATTTTTGCGCCAACTGTCACAACATTAGCGACACTAAACTTTGCGAGATATGCGCCAATCCACGCCGCGATGAGCAATTGGTCTGTGTGGTTGAAGATATTCGGGATGTAATGGCTATTGAAAACACCAGCCAATATCGCGGTCACTATCACGTCTTGGGTGGAAAAATTTCGCCGATGGACGGCATTGGCCCGGGCGATTTGACTATTCCTTCTTTAGTTGAAAAAGTGAAAGCAGGAAACGTTCGTGAACTTATTTTTGCACTCAGTTCAACAATGGAAGGCGATACTACAAATTTTTACATCTACAAGCAAATTGAACCATACAATATAACCACGACCACTATCGCTCGTGGAATTTCGGTAGGCGATGAGCTTGAATATGCAGATGAGATTACCTTAGGCCGAAGTATTTTACACCGAATACCGTTTGAATCTTCACTAAAAAGCATGTAATTTGAAATGCCCTCCGCCGCGGCGGATAGTAAACCAATTAAAGATGTATATTAGGCATTCCAAGCCTGTGCTTAGCAAGTAGAAGTATTCCTATATCTAATTTTAATACTGATGAAACTCTCCGTTGTTATCCTAAATTATAATGTGCGCTATTTTTTGGAGCAGTGTATACGCTCTGTTCAAAAGGCACTAGAAAATTGGGATGCTGAAATTATCGTGATCGATAACGATAGTAAAGACGGCAGTTGCCAAATGGTTAAAGCTCTTTTTCCAAATGTTATTTTAATTGAAAACAGCGAGAATGTTGGTTTCAGCAAAGCGAACAATCAAGCGGTGGCCGTGGCGAAAGGAGAATACGTTTGTATTTTAAACCCAGACACAGCAGTTTCCGAAGATACTTTTAGACAGGCAATTGAATATTCACAAAGCTTTAAAGATATTGGAGCATTAGGCGTTTATTTAATGGACGGGACGGGAAATTTTCTTCCAGAAAGCAAACGGAACCTCCCAACCCCAAAGGTTTCATTGATGAAGCTTACCGGTTTCGTAAAAAAATATTATTCAAACCACATTTTAGAAAACTCTGAGGGTGAGGTTGAAGTATTGGTTGGTGCATTTATGCTTTTAAAAAGAAGTATTTACAACGAAGTTGGCGGCTTTGATGAGGATTATTTTATGTACGGCGAAGACATCGATCTCTCTTATAAAATAACCCAAGCCGGTTACAAGAACTACTATTTGGGAAAGACCACCGTTCTGCATTACAAAGGGGAAAGCACCAAAAAGGACGATGTTTATTTTGAACGATTTTACGGCGCGATGCAAATTTTTTACCGAAAACATTTCAACAGAAATTTCCTTCTTGAAAGTTCTGTTTCAGCCGGAGTAGCCTTGGCAAAAAAGGCCCGCGGGCTTTCTTCAGATGGTAAAACCAAGAAATCGCCAAAGACCGAAAGAAATTATTTCTTCACGGAAAACATTGAGCTGCTCGAAAAACTATCAGCAACTACAGCGACAGTTTTTCAAATGGTTTCAAAAAATGTGCATACTCAGATTATTCTCGAAAACAGTTTGCTCGTCTTTGATGCCGAGTATATTTCCTATAAAGAAATCTTCCAACTGATGAAACAGCAAAAAGGGCACAACAATCTTTTCCGCATACGCCCACCTGGCTGCAATTTCATAATAGGAAGCGACCAAAGCGACGAAAAGGGTGGCGTGGTTGTTTTTTAAGAAATTTGAAACCTAAGACGAACAAATTTTAACTAATTTTGCAACGTTTTGATAACGGCTACTTATATGGAAGCTATTCTAAACTTTGAAGGCAAAAATCGTAAATCGTAAATCGAAAATCGTACATAAAAAAGTTATGGCAAAATTTGAATTGAAACTACCCAAAATGGGCGAAAGCGTTGCAGAGGCAACCCTTACTAACTGGCTAAAGGAAGTAGGCGATACCATTGAGGCCGACGAAGCGGTACTCGAAATCGCGACCGATAAAGTTGACAGCGAAGTGCCAAGCGAGGTAGATGGCGTTTTGATTGAAAAACTTTTCAATGTTGATGATGTGGTCCAAGTAGGCCAAACAATCGCTATTATTGAAATTGCTGGCGGAAGCAATGGAATTGAAAAAGCTGTTGCAGAAAGCACTCCTTCTCCTGAAGTAGCCATAGCCTCCGCTAAAACTTCGGAGGGCTCAGTAAAAGAAGTTGAAAAGCAAGTTGAGACTGCCAAACAGGCAACACAAGTTCCAATTGAAAATACGGATGATCGTTTTTATTCTCCGTTGGTAAAAAATATAGCTGCTGCGGAAGGTATTTCGCAAACAGAGCTTGATGGAATTTCCGGCACAGGGAAAGACGGTCGCGTAACCAAAAAAGATATATTGGGTTATGTTGAAAATCGATCTTCAATAAAATCAAAACCACAGCAAACTGTTGGTGAAACAAAAACTCCTGAAACTGCAAATACGCAAATTTCAGAACCCTCAAAGCCGAAAGCTGCGGTTTCTGTAAGTGGTGAAGATGAAATCATTGAAATGACCAGAATGGGCAAACTAATTGCCCACCATATGGTTGAAAGCGTTCAAACTTCCGCGCATGTTCAGTCGTTTGTGGAGTGTGATGTTACGAACGTTTGGAACTGGAGAAATAAAGTGAAAGGAGCTTTCGCAAAACGCGAGGGTGAAAACCTTACTTTCACACCGATATTTATGGAAGCCGTAGCAAAAGCGCTAAAGGATTTCCCAATGATGAATATTGCCGTTGATGGCACAACTATCATCAAACGTAAAAACATAAACTTGGGAATGGCTGCAGCATTGCCAGACGGAAATTTGATTGTTCCCGTTATCAAAAACGCAGACCGATTAAATCTTGTTGGAATGAGCAAAGCCGTGAACGATCTTGCAAACCGCGCTCGCGAAAACAAACTGAAACCGGATGATATTCAGGGTGGAACTTATACCGTTACCAATGTGGGAACATTTGGCAGCATTATGGGAACGCCAATTATCAACCAGCCACAAGTTGGTATTTTGGCTTTGGGTGCTATAAGGAAAGTACCTGCGGTTATTGAGACTCCGGAAGGTGACTTCATCGGAATTCGTTTTAAAATGTTCCTTTCCCACAGTTATGACCACAGAGTGGTGAACGGTGCCTTGGGTGGACAATTCGTAAAACGCGTAGCCGATTATTTGGAGGCTTGGGACGTTAACAGAGAAGCTTAATTTTAAATTATTATACAATCAAAGGGGATTTTGAATTCAAAATCCCTTTTCTTTTTTATATGCTACTTCAAAACTTCAATAAAAAGTATCTTTGCTTTTCAAAACAAAACAATGGAACTTAACTTAAAAAAACCAATCTGTTTCTTCGACCTTGAAACCACGGGAATCAATGTGGCGACTGACAGGATTGTTGAAATAGCAGTATTGAAAGTTTTCCCTAACGGAAATAAAGAAAGCCACACTTGGCGCGTAAATCCTGAAATGGCGATTCCTGCAGAATCTTCTGCAATACACGGAATTACAGATGAAATGGTATCAAACGAACCCACCTTTAAAGAGTTGGCCACAAAAGTTTATGGTTTAATAAAGGACAGCGATCTTGGTGGATTCAATTCCAATCGTTTCGATATTCCATTGCTTGCCGAGGAATTGCTTCGAGCTGAAGTAGATTTTGATATGAAAAAAGCACTGTCAGTTGATGTGCAGACTATTTTTCACAAAATGGAAAAAAGAACTTTGGAAGCGGCTTATAAATTTTACTGTGATAAAGATTTAAAAAATGCCCACAGTGCCGCGGCAGATACAAATGCCACCTATGAAGTTTTAAAAG
>JBBQUI010000099.1:0-10345 GCA_038212575.1 Flavobacteriales bacterium | reverse complement strand
GACCAACATTTCTCTAGAGAAAATGATGATTTATGACATAAACGGAAAACTAGTAATCCAGACAAACCTTCGCGCAATGCAGGGTGAAAAAGCAGTAGATGTTTCATCTCTTGCAGCTGGAGTTTATGTTGTTCAGATTATCGGTGACAACGCAAGCACTGTGAAGCGCTTGATTAAAGAATAGTTTATTTTATAGATTATTTAATTTAAATGAAAGCCTCCTTATGGAAACATAGGGAGGCTTTTACATTTTAGTAAAATCAAGCGTGATGAAACCCTCAAAAAGATTATTTTTAAAATCTAAAAAAATATTTCTATGCTACCATGGCACCAATACCTTATAGGGGTTCTTTTTATACTCGCAGGAATGAATCATTTTCGAAAGCCAAAAATATACGAACGCATCATGCCCCCCTATATCCCAGCCCATAGTTCTATGGTTATGTTAAGTGGGATAGTAGAAATGATATTGGGTTTTATGATAATGAATAAAAACACCCAAGAAGTAGCAGCTTGGGGAATAATAATTATGCTTTTGCTTTTCTTACCTGTCCATATTTACATGCTTCAAAATGAAAAAGCAGCGATGAAATTGCCAAAATGGTTATTGATACTTAGGCTTCCGCTACAATTTGGATTGATGTATTGGGCCTATTTATACACCTAATTGAAGAAAAAAAGGGTTATTTTTTAACTGAAAATTTCATTTAAAAGTCCCGCCAATCGAATTCCACCTTTTTGAAGTTGTGAACGCAGCGTATTTATATAATCATACATATAATTATAACCTAACTTTTCCCCTATTTCAGTGTGTTCATAAATATTTTCACATAGGGCACGGCTCTCATACATCCAGTCCAAAACAGTCCCTTTTTTTATGGCCTCTACTTGTTCTTTTGAAAGTACATCAGTATTTGCTGCAAGTTCGGTATAGGACATATCGTAAAAATCGATCATTTTAGAGTCCCAAACGGTATGCAAATTTGTGCCATCGCTAAACCAGCGCACTTGAAAATCATTTCCGCCCTTGTCATCAGCCAAGCCAATGTGCAATGGTTGGTGCAGATCGCCCATAAAGTGAACCAACATTTTTAGGTAGAAAATCTTTTCTTCCTTTGCGCTATTGGCATCATTTAATATAGAAATACATTTATTGATTCCCTGAATTATATCTCCTTTTTCACTCTTTGTATGTGTTTCATATTTTTCACCAAAAGGAAAATTCACATAATGCCATGGGCCAAAAGAATCATATTGACGGTCACTTTTTATATCATCGCCATAGTTTGCCACAAAAGCCAGTGAATGTCCGTTCAATATCTTTGAAATTTCCTTTTCTGCTTTCTTGCTTAAATAACTATCCGCAATTTCACCCACCGCCCTATGTCCAGTTTTACCCCAATCATCTGCAGCAAAAAGGCCGTTGGAAAATAGAGAAACCAGTAAAACTATTGTAAGTTTTTTCATAGTATATAACTTTTGTATTGAAATATTAAATCAATTTCGGCAAAGGTAGTATCCCAAAGTACATTATGGATTAAAAAACTTTTCAAAAATCAAAAAAATAACACTTTCGTAATTATTTGATATACTTATGAAAATAGCTTTTCATTTCCAATATTAAATAAAGCCTAAGCAATATAGTTGCGCTTTCTATGTTAAAGCATGAGATTTAGCGCACTATGGC
Source organism: Flavobacteriales bacterium (assembly GCA_038212575.1). Taxonomy (GTDB): domain Bacteria; phylum Bacteroidota; class Bacteroidia; order Flavobacteriales; family Flavobacteriaceae; genus Aequorivita. The sequence goes on along the minus strand of JBBQUI010000099.1, from coordinate 8,658 downwards.
GCATAAACTATACTTAATGAAATACATCTTCATTTTCTTTATTTTTTTCTTCGGAATAACTACAGCACAGAACAAAACATATAATTCTGAAGATTTAAGCATTACTCCGCTAATTGATGGAACACTAATAGTTCCTACAAACGCCGAAAAACTTCCTTTGGCAATTATTATTGGTGATAGTGGTCCTACTGATAGAAATGGTAACCAGCAAATGATGGAAAACAACAATTTACGTTTTCTTGCCGAAGGGCTCTACGAAAAAAACATTGCCACGTTTCGGTACGACAAAAGAATTGTAAAACAAATGAAGCGAAGAAGTTTGGATGAAAGGAATACTCATTTCGGGGATTTTATTGACGATGCCACAGCAATACTTCTATATTTCAAAAAAGACCAACGCTTTTCAAAAATCTATATAATAGGCCACGGGGAAGGGTCGCTAATAGGAATGGTCGCTGCACAAAGTGGGGCGGACGGTTTTGTTTCAATCGCTGGGGCTGGACAAGAAATTGACGATGTTATAATAGACCAGTTGACCAAAGAAGCTCCGGGACTGGTTGATAATGCACGAACCTCTTTTGACGATTTAAGGGCAAATGGGGTGGCATTCAATTACAGCCCAGGATTGGCTTCAATTTTTAGGAAAGAAATACAACCGTTTGTTTTTAGCTGGATGCAGTATAATCCAAAAGTTGAAATCACGAAATTGAATATTCCTGTTTTTATCATCAATGGTGATAAAGATATACAGGTTCAGGTTTCTGAAGCGGAACTTTTGAAAAATGCAAAACCGAATGCAGAATACAAAATCATCGCGAATATGAATCATATCTTTAAAAAAATTAAAGGGAACGATTTGGAAAACAGCAAATCCTACAACATATACAATCTGCCCGTAATGCCCGAATTGATTAATAGCATCAGTGATTTCATTAAAAAATAAACTGAATTAAAAAATAATTGTATTTTGCAACAAAAATATCAAAAATGCAAGATACAACCGTTGAAATCATAAAAGACTCTACTCCCCTTTTTACCAACGATACCATCGTTTTTGGAATTTTAATGGTAGCCCTGGGCTTCATTTTTTACACTTCGGCACGCGAAGATGGCTTTTGGAAAAAATTCTACGGTATTGTACCGGCATTGTTTATGGCCTATTTTATTCCAGCACTTTTGACCACATCCGGAATTATTTCTCCCGAATGGATTTCGGTATCAGACTCTGGGGAAGCAACAGTTGGAACTTCCAATCTGTATTATATGTCGAGCCGGTATTTATTGCCCGCTGCATTGGTTTTGATGACACTTAGCATTGACATTAAAGGCGTTTTTAATCTTGGTCCCAAAGCTCTCATCATGTTTTTGGCAGGAACAGTGGGAATAATCATTGGTGGTCCCGTAGCTGTTTTAATTGTGGGAACTATTTCTCCCGAAACCGTTGGTGGCGTTGGGGCAGATGCAGTTTGGCGCGGACTTTCAACCCTTGCCGGAAGTTGGATTGGGGGTGGTGCTAACCAAACCGCGATGCTTGAAATTTACGGATATAACCAAAAACTGTATGGCGGGATGGTCTTTGTTGATATTGTTGTTGCTAATATTTGGATGGCAATAATTCTATTCGGAATTGGTAAATCTGAAAAGATTGATAAATGGCTGAAAGCAGATACTTCAGCCATTGAAAGTTTGAAGGAAAAAGTTTCCGAGTACGCTAAAAAAGTAGATAGAAACCCAACGTTAACAGACTTGATGATTCTTGCGGCAATCGCTTTCGGAACCGTTAGTTTTGCGCATTTTGGAGGAGATTTTTTAAGTGCTTTTTTCTCTTCGGTAGTAGATGAAATCCCAAGAGGGATTACCAGGAATATCTTCACCTTTCTTGATTCCAGTTTCTTTTGGATGATAACCATTACAACCATAATCGGTGTTCTCCTTTCCTTTACCAAAGCGAAAAGATATGAAGGCGCCGGAGCGAGTAAATTCGGCAGTGTTTTCATCTATATTTTAGTGGCCAGCATCGGTATGAAAATGGACCTGACCTTAATTTTTGACAACCTTGGGCTTATTGTTATTGGTGTGGTGTGGATGACAATTCACGCAGGAATAATGATTTTAGTTGCAAAATTAATTAGAGCACCCTATTTCTTTTTGGCCGTGGGAAGTCAAGCGAATGTGGGCGGTGCAGCATCTGCTCCTATTGTAGCTTCTGCCTTTCATCCTTCTCTGGCAACCGTGGGTGTTCTGCTGGCTGTGTTCGGGTATGCCATTGGAACGGTTGGCGCAATTATATGTACTGTATTGATGCAATTGGCTTCGGCGGGATAAAACTTTCAAAAAAATTATACATCTTTGCACCTTCAAAAACCGAAGCTATTTTCAGCTTAGGTTTGACCTTTTAAAAAAGACAAAATGCGCTATTTTCTTTCAATTGCAATTATATTCCTAGCCGTAATTAGTTGTTCTACGGACACAGAAATGATGAACCTTACCGGTACCGTAAAAGGACTGAAAAAAGGAACACTTTTGCTTCAAAAATTTGACGATACTGTTTTGGTTACCGTAGATTCAATACTTGTGGACGGAAGTTCAAATTTTTCATTTTCTGAAAAAGTGGAAAGCCCAGAAATTTATTATTTATACGTGCGGTTGAAAGATGGAACGCTGCGTGACGATCGCATTACTTTCTTTGCTGAAAACGGAGAAATGAACATTCAAACAAATCTTCAAAATTTTGGAAATGCCGCAGTGGTCAAAGGTTCTAAAAATGACAGCATCTTAAAGGAATACAATAAATTGAAACAACGCTATGTATCTAAAAACTTAGAATTTATAGAACAACGATTCAAAAAAGTTAAAAAAAATAGCGACTCTTTGGAAATGGATTTATACCAAAAACAAAACGCATTGGTTTCAAGCAAATATTTAGCGACTATAAACTTTGCGCTAAACAATAAAGAACACGAAGTAGCGCCTTATTTGATTCTTAGCGAAGCTTATAACTCAAACATAAAATATTTGGATACTGTTTATAATTCACTTACACCAAAAATAAAAGACTCCAAATACGGTAAGGAATTGGAGTCTTTTATTGTAAACCGTAAAAAAACAGATACTGTTTTATAGGGCGTTTATTTTATCGATCAGCTTTCTGCCGCGATCTTCAAGCTCAGTGTTCACGGTTTTAAAGTGTTTCTTTTTGTTTTCAACATCTTTTTGGTTCACTTTAGTAATCAGTTCATCAAAAGTGGTGATTGCTTCGTCAATAATAGCTTCGGCCTTTTTGTTATCTTTATCTGCATTGGTTAGTTCCCAAATATAAACTGCTTCAATAATATCGCCCAAAACATAGTTAATGTCTTTTTTTAAGTCTCTTACGTTTGCCATAATTTTTCCGCTAAAAGCGTTTTTTTAAATAATTATCAATATTTATAATTTCGGCAAAGGTACAAACATTTAAGGAATGTACACTTCCAAAAAGCTTGCAGAATTTGTAGTGAATTTTATTTCAGGTAATTGTGCAGGAATCAAGATGGTTTCGCCCTTTTTTATTTCTTCTGAAAAATCATCGGTTTCAATAAGTGCATTTCCTTCCAAGCACATATAAACGGTAAATGAAGGAATTTCTTCCAAATCACGAACATAGTTTTCGGAAAGTACAAGTTTGTTTACTGAAAAGAAATCGGTGGTTCCAATATGTACCGGTGCATTTTTTTCTTCTGCATAGTCCAATCTTGACTTTGACGTATTAAAATCAATTGCATCCAAAGCCAAATCTGTATGCAACTGGCGCATTTGCCCGTTAGTATCTGGCCTGTCCCAGTCGTAGATTCGGTACGTAATATCTGATGTTTGTTGAATTTCTGCCAATAGAACGCCTTCCCCAATTGCATGTATAGTTCCGGGTTCAATAATAAACGCATCTCCATTTTTGATAGATTCAGAATTCAAAACTTCGGTGATCTTATTTTTCGAAAGGGTCTCCAAATATTTTTTCTGATCCATCTTTTCATTGAAACCCAAAATCAGTTTTCCATTTTTTACTACATCAATTATATACCACAATTCAGTTTTCCCAAAAGAATTGTGCCTTGATTTGGCTAAAAAATCATTAGGATGAACTTGTACGGAAAGATTTTCTCGTGCATCAATAAATTTGAAAAGCAAGGGAAACGTATTTCCAAAAGTTCTATAAACTTTTTCGCCGACTATTTTTTCTTTATAGTTTTCAAGCAACCAGTTAAGGGATTTTTCTTTGAGTGGACCGTTCACTATTTCGGACACATTTTCTGCTATCCCGGAAATTTCCCAACTTTCTCCGACATTGCCAACAGCATTTTTTTTCAATATTTTATTCAGCTTTTTTCCACCCCATACTTTTTGTTTAAAAATAGGGTGAAATTTTAGCGGATATAATGGAGAGACTGTAATCATCATTGGCCGTTGTAAAAAACAAAATTACGAGGGGTTTCGTAAAGTTTTATTGAAACCCCATATTTTGAATCAACCCGATTTCTAATTTTACCCCATATTACTACAGCAATATTTTCAACTGTGGGGTTTAGGTTTTTGAATTCAGGTACTTCAATGTTCAGATTTTTATGGTCGAAACAATCCTCGACTTCTTCTTTAATAATATCGCTCAAAATTTTAAGATCCATTAAAAAACCTGTTTCGGGATCAATTTCTCCGGTGATTCCAACCTCAAGTTCATAGTTGTGACCGTGATAATTTGGGTTGCTGCATTTGCCGAATATTTCAAAGTTTTTTTCGTCGTTCCATTCTTTTTTGAAAAGACGATGCGCGGCATTAAAATGTGCCTTTCTATATACAGTGAGACTCATACAAGCAGATGTTTGTAAAATTTATCGAAAATGATTTTAAACCAGGCAGTATAAACTTCGGGATTGTTTTGAATATCTTTTTTCACTTCTTCCAAATTCATCCATTTCCAGGATGCAACTTCTTCTGTATTAAAATCAGGCGTCCCTTCAAAGTTACCTATCAATATATGGTCCAGTTCATGTTCTGTCAAGCCATTATCAAAAGGTGCTTTATAAATAAATGAAGTGGTTTCTTTTAAATCTGTACTGAAACCCATTTCTTCAAATAACCTTCTTTTTCCAGCTTCCAGAGAAGTTTCCCCATCGCGCTGATGGCTGCAACAGGTATTGGTCCAAAGTCCGGGAGAATGGTATTTGTTTAATGCACGTTGTTGCAACATCAGTTCGTTTTTTTCATTAAATACAAAAACCGAAAATGCTCTGTGAAGCAACCCTTTTTCGTGGGCTTCCTGTTTTGGCATCAGCCCTATTTTTTCATCATTTTCATTAACGAGGACTACTTGTTCTTCCTTCATCTAAAATCACGTTTTGGTTCAAAAGTACGAAAAGGGCGGCTGTTTTAAAAGCAAAAAGCGTCCAATAGCAAGTATTGAACGCTTTGCATAACTAATTTGATTAATTAATTCTTTATTATAAACATTGATCTTCTGTTAAGCTGATGCTCTTCTGCTGTACAAGGCACACCATTTGAACATTTGTTTACCAATTGGGTCTCTCCATATCCTTTAGCGGTCAATTTGTTGCGATCGATTCCTTTTCCAACTAACCATTTAAGGGTTGATTGTGCACGACGCTCAGAAAGGGCTTCATTGTAACTGTCATTACCTCTAGAATCTGTGTGTGATTCAATATGTATAATCAACTCTGGATATTCTCTCATTGCAGCAAGAATCTTAGCTAACTCAATTTCAGCATCGGGACGAATGTTTGACTTGTCAAAATCAAAATAGATTGGCTGAAGGTTCAATTTGCAACCTAAATCGTTTGGTGGGCAAGGTCCAATTCTCTTTAATGGAAGTGGTACATCTATGGTTCCGGATAGCATTGGAGTTTCAATCATTTTCTCATAAGGATTGTATCCTTCTTTCACTCCTCTAACAGTATATTGTGTTCCACAATCTCCTACAAAACTATAAGTTCCATCATTTTTGGCAGTAGTTTGGCTAACCAATTGATTGTTTTTATCCAACAAACTCACTTGTGCACCCGGCAAAGGATCTTTTGTTTCTTCATCAAAAACTTTTCCTTCTATTGTGATGCTGCAAATTTCCTTTACCAAATAAATATCGTCATCAATACTGCCTCTATCCCCTCCTCTGTTTGAGGAAACATAGCCAATCCTATCTTCTTCATTGATAATAAATCCAAAGTCGTCCTGCGCACTGTTTGAAGGAGCTCCCAAATTTGTGATATTTCCAGGTTTTCCGGCTTCGTCCAATGGTGTTACGAAAACATCATAACCTCCAAGGCCTGAACGTCCGTCACTTGAAAAATATAGATTGTTTTTATCACTTATGAAAGGGAAGGATTCTTTACCTACAGTGTTTATATCTGGGCCTAAATTCACGGGAGTTCCGTAGCTATCATTGCCAAGAATATCAACATACCATAAATCAGACATCCCAATAGTGCCAGGCATATCAGAAGAAAAATAAAGTTTTTTTCCATCACGGCTTAAAGCAGGATGTGCTACTGAATATCCCTTATTATTAAAAGGAAGCTCTACTACATTTGTCCAATTATAATCTCCTGTCTTTGTTGCTTTGTATAATGTTAATCTTAAAGTCTTAAACTTATTTGATTTGTCCAGCCCTTTTTTACCGTCCAAAAAGTTATTTCTTGTGAAATAAACGGTCTTTCCATCTTTTGAGAAAGTAGCTGTAGACTCGTTATATTCAGTATTTATATCGCCTCCTAACTTCATTGGGTTAGTCAATTCACCATTGGATGCCCTATCGGCGATAAAAAGATCTAAATAAGGTTCTTGGGTCCATTCATTTATTTTAGTACCAGTAGTGTTTCCAGCGGAAGTATACACCACCTTATCTTTCATATAAAAAGCTGCACCAAAATCTGAACTTGAAGAATTCACCGCTACTTTATCAAGAACAAAATCTCTTGTTTTAAAAACGGTACTTTTCAAATAATTTGGGTCATCTTCATAAGATTTGATTACAAAACCAGTTCCGCCTTTTGCTATATAATCTTTTAAAAGGGCATCAGATTCATCAAATTTTCCTAAGCTCTTCAAAGATTGCGCAGTCCTGTAATAATATTCAGGTTCTGTTTGGTCAGGAAATTGCTTTACAAGTTTATCATACCATTTTGCAGCGTTTGTATAATCGCTGTTGAAATAATATGTGTCGCCCAACTTCTTTAAAATCTCGGCAGATTCATATCCATCAGCCACTACTTTCAAATAGATTTCGCGGGCATCTATATATGCAAACTTATCAAATTCTTTGTTTGCTTTTTTAATATCCTTCTGTTGAGAAAAGGAGCTACCGGCAGTAAAAATCACCAATGCGAAAATTAATATATTGCGTACTATTGTATTCATAGTCTTGATTTTTAGAAGAATCTCGGGGTTAGCACTCGTTCTGGTTTATTGAACAATTCAAAGCGAATCATAACTTCATAGGAGCCATCACTGTAAGCTTCAATATCTGTTGTTTGATAATCATAAGCGAAACCAATGAATATATTGTCTGAGGCCTGAAAACCAACCAATGCACTCATCGCGGCACTCCATCTATACGCTGCCCCTAGGGTTACTTTATCATACAACAAGAAATTGGCAGAAACATCAGCCTGCAAAGGTGAACCACTTACCATCTTGAACAAAGTTGCGGGTTTAAACTTTAAGTTATCACTAAGGTCAAACACATAACCCGCAATCAAGAAATAGTGCATACGCTCTGCCGCGGTTGTTTCAACCGTTGTGTTGGCGATGCTGTTTTTGTCAAAATGCTTTGTAGTCAAGAAGTTTGGAACCGAAAGTCCTGCATAAAACTTTTCTGTATTATAATAGATACCCGCTCCAATTTGTGGCTGAAGTTTGTTATCGATATTATTTTCTGAAAAGTATGGATCATTTGCATCATATATGTTCAATTTGCTGAAATCGACATCCAAAATGTCAAGCCCAGCTTTTAAACCGAAAGACACTTTTCCAGTTTCAGAAGTATTGATACTATAGGAATAATCTATATTAAAGTTAGTTTCAATTGAGGGTCCAATTCTATCATTAACTATAGATAGCCCTAGCCCCATATTGTTCCCCACAGGTGAATTTACCGTGAAGGTTCCCGTATTGGGCGCCCCGTCACCAAAATTGACCCATTGAGTTCGGTATAGCAAACCAAAACTTAATGCTTCACGATTTCCGGCATATGCAGGGTTTACCACCTGCGTATTGTACATATACTGTGTATACTGTGGATCCTGCTGCGCTTTACTTGAAAACGTGCCAAGTAAAATCAAAATTATTAGTGTTAGATAACTGTGTTTCATAGTTATGTATTTTAATCCTGGGAGGGAATTTCCTCCCAGGAATTTTTTGATTTTTCTATCTGTTAATATATAAATATCCGTTATAGCTAGCCTTACCAGGATTGTCTGCTGGGAAAGTAAGAATATAGAAGTAAGTACCTGTTGGCAACTCTTCGTTTTTCTGTACGGTTACACGCCCTTCTGAAATACCTCTGAAAACATTTTGTTTTCCGTCAGAACCACCGTAACCATCAGTTTCAAAGATTTGTACACCCCATCGGTTGAAAATCTTCACATTGTTGTTAGGATAATTTTCGATTCCTAT
>JBBQUI010000098.1:0-10367 GCA_038212575.1 Flavobacteriales bacterium | reverse complement strand
ATTAAGCAGTATTTGGGTTGTGATTGCCCTCTTATCCGGTTTGGTTTTCTTTAAAATTATTGCCAGTGCGCTCACCTTTGGAGCAGGTGGTGTTGGTGGAATTTTCGCCCCAGTACTTTTTATGGGAAGCATTATGGGCAATGTGGTCGCAAAAATTCTTAATAACTGTGGCTTGTTCCCGAATGGTGTTTCAGAAAGTAATTTTACTTTAGTTGGAATGACGGGCTTAATGGCAGGAGTGCTTTATGCACCATTAACTGCAATATTCCTCATTGCCGAAGTAACGGGTGGCTATGAACTTTTTATTCCGCTGATGATTACTGCGGCCATATCGTTCTCTATCACTAAATATTTCATTCCCCATTCTGTTTACGCAATGGAACTGGGCCGTAAAGGAGATTTGATTACCCATAATAAAGATCACGCCGTACTTACGCTGATGGACATTCAGACAGTTATAGAACGTGATTTTATTGCTATATATCCCGAAATGAATTTAGGTGAAATCGTACATCAAGCCATAGTAAAATCTAAAAGAAACCTTTTTCCTGTACTTAACAAAAAAACAAATGCGTTGGAAGGAATCATTCTTTTAGATGACCTGAGGCCAGTAATGTTCGATCAAAATTTATACGAAGAAGTAAAAGCCAGCGAACTAATGCACAGTGCGCCAGGATTGATTTATCTAAATGAAGATAAAATGACAGATGTGATGAAAAAATTCCAGGATACCGGCGCTTGGAATCTTCCGGTAATTAGTAATGGTGAATACTACGGTTTCGTTTCAAAATCAAAACTGCTCACGGCATACCGAAGAAAATTGATTGATTTTTCGGGGAAATAAAAGAGACTTAAGACCGCTTCGCTAAAAGACATAAGACATAAGACTAAAAAAATATGAAATATATTATAACAATATTATTCATTTCCGTGCTTATCGCTTTAGGTATTGGCTTCTATATAAAACCTGAAGATGAAGCAACTGGCAATCTAATTATTGGCTTGAGTTTAATGGCTGGCTTTTTTGTTTTGATGCCACTTTTTATCTACCATAGATGGAAAAACAGGAGCGTAAAAGACTATATGCTTACTAAGGAAAACATTAAAAAAATGCAAGATTACCAAAAAGATAAAAAGATTTGAACAGCGTGTGTATTTCAAAAATTTTCATTTTCTTAACAAATGAAATCATAATTATTATACATTTGCATACTTAGTATTAATTTATTTTTATTTAAAATGGAAGGAACAGTAAAGTTTTTTAACGAATCTAAAGGTTTTGGTTTTATCACAAATGATGACACCGGAAAAGACATTTTTGTACATGTAACCGGTTTAAACGGCGAAGCCCTTAACGAAGGTGACAAAGTAGAATATGTTGAAGAAGAAGGAAGAAAAGGACGTGTTGCGGCTCAAGTTCGAGTTATCCACGACTAAAAAGATATATGTTACTTATTTAAAAGCCTTTCAAAAATGAAAGGTTTTTTTTTTGAGGGCTGAGTGATTCCGATTTTTCATCGGAATAGTATCGAAGCCTAATTTAAATTTCTTTTCTCGATAAAAAAACGTTTTAGCAGTTGTGAGGCTTCCTCTGCCATTATGCCTCCTGTCATTACAGTTTTAGGATGCAGTTTAGTATTCAATGCAATACAGCCGCGCTGTTCATCCCTTGCTCCATAAACAATTTTTGATATTTGGCTCCAAAACAGAGCGCCCGCGCACATCTGGCAAGGCTCAATAGTTACATACAGCGTGCAATCTATTAAATATTTTCCGCCCAAATAATTTGCTGCAGCCGTAATGGCCTGCATTTCGGCGTGGGCGGTAACATCGTTCAATGTTTCGGTCAGATTGTGCGAACGGGCAATAATTTGGTTATTTATAACGATTACTGCACCTATTGGTATTTCACCTTTTTCATAAGCAGTTTCGGCCTCTTGGAGAGCTCGTTTCATAAAATAGGTGTCATCGAAAGGTTTAATTATATTCAAGGTTTCAGGTTTCAGGTTTCAGGTTTCAGGTTTCAGGTTTCAGGTTTCAGAATATATCCTATAAAAACGAAATTACAAATAAACTAATTCTCGAAGTAACAATTTCGCAATAACTGTATCTTTACACTGTGTCAGAAAACATCTTAAATACCATAAAATTCCCCAAAGACCTACGGAAAATTCCAAAGGAAAAATTGCCACAATTGGCGCAGGAACTTCGTGAATTCATTATAAATATTGTCGCTACAAAGGAAGGCCATTTGGGCGCCAGTCTTGGCGTGGTAGAACTTACCATTGCGCTGCACTATGTTTTTAATACTCCCGATGATATTTTGGTTTGGGATGTGGGCCATCAAGCGTACGGCCATAAAATTTTGACAGGTAGAAAAGAAATTTTTCACACCAATAGACAGTTGGGCGGCGTAAGCGGTTTTCCGAAAAGAAGCGAAAGCAAATACGATACTTTTGGTGTTGGCCATAGCAGTACCGCAATTTCCGCAGCTTTGGGAATGGCGATTGCTTCAAAATTAAAAGGTGAAATTGACAAACAGCACATCGCAGTGGTTGGCGATGCTTCCATTGCCAGCGGCATGGCCTTTGAAGCCTTAAACCACGCCGGAGTTACAGACACAAATCTTTTGGTTATTTTGAACGATAATGCCATTGGCATAGACCCAAGTGTTGGCGCTCTTAAAAATTATTTCACCAAAGTGAAACTGGATGGAGCAAAGGAAGCAGACAACATTTTTGAAGCATTAAATTTCAATTACTCCGGTCCCATTGATGGCCACAATTTAAATCTGGTGATTTCAGAATTGGAGCGATTGAAAACTATTTCGGGACCGAAATTGCTGCACATAATTACCAAAAAAGGAAAGGGCTTGCGGCAGGCTGAAGAAAACCAAGTAGTGTATCATGCGCCTGGAAAATTCGATGCACATACGGGCGATCTTGCTCCAAAAACCACCGAACAACAACCAGTAAAATTTCAAGACGTTTTTGGTAAAACGTTAGTTGAACTGGCATCAAAAAACGAAAAAATAATAGGCATTACTCCAGCAATGCCTTCGGGAAGCTCGTTAAAATTTATGATGGACGCTTTTCCTGATAGAGCCTTTGATGTTGGCATTGCGGAACAGCATGCCGTTACTTTTGCCGCAGGAATGGCGACCCAAGGATTTACTGTTTTTTGTAATATTTATTCCACATTTCTGCAGCGCGCTTACGATCAAGTGATACACGATGTGTGCTTGCAAAAAATCCCCGTAATCTTCTGTTTGGATCGCGCTGGCATCGTTGGCGAAGATGGTCCAACGCATCACGGTATTTTCGATTTGGCGTTTTTAAACTGCATTCCAAACCTCATCATTTTTGCGCCCCGTAATGAAACAGAATTGCGAAATATCATGTTCACTGCACAGCAAGGATTGGACTTGCCAATATTCATCCGCTATCCGCGAGGCAGGGGAACTATTTTTAATTGGCAAACTCCTTTCAGTACAATAGAAATCGGAAAAGCAGAAATAGTAAAGGAGGGTGAAGAAATTGCTATTTTAACCATTGGAACTGTTGCCAACAATGCCTTGGAAGCTATTGAATCGCTTCCGCTTTCACTGCAGAAAAAAATTGGTTTGATTGATATGCGATTTTTGAAACCTTTGGATCAAGTGCTGTTGCATCAAGTTTTCAAAAATTATAAAATAATTATTACTCTTGAAGACGGAACAGTTATTGGCGGTTTGGGAGCTACCGTTGCTACTTTCGCTTCAAGACATCAATATAAAAATTCAATTGAAATTTTAGGCATCCCAGATGTTTTTCCTGAACATGGGACTATTTCAGAATTACAGGAAATTGTGGGTATCTCTTCTGAAAAAATAAAAAAATCTCTTCAAAAATACTTATAAAAAAAAAGGCTCTTTCGAGCCTCTTTTAATTTTCAATAACTATATGAAATCTTATTTGATTATCAATTTAGTTGTTTGTGAACGGCCAGCACCTTCAATCTGCATCACATAAATACCTGAATTAAGGCTGCTAGCATTAATATTAGCGGTATGATGAAGTTCAACTTCTTGATTGAATACTTTTCTGCCATTCATATCAAAAATAGAGATTGTAGCATTCCCAACATCATATCTTGATTTAATATTTAGCTCTCCATTAGATGGGTTTGGATATACTATGAAATTGTTTTCAAGTGTGCCATTGTCTGATACACCCAATATACAGTCCACAGGAACATCAAAAGCCTCTGTACCATCAAATTTACTATTGGTATTGCCTTGAATTGCACCTACACCAAGACCTCGTTTTGCAAAAGCTCTCCAAATTATACATCTGTTTGCTCCAGCATTTGCTAATTCATCAGCTTCAAGAATGGCGTCACGACCATCAACAAATCCTGGGTTACAAGGCTGTAACTTTAATCCGTCTGTAACAAGCTGTAGTGCTAAGTTATTTCCACCTGTGCCATTATAGATGTCTGGGTCAAAACCATATTCATCTATCAAATCCCAAGTTAAATCCCAAAGCATTGTAGCCCATACAGAACCAACACCGTGAGGTGCTACTTGCGTTTTAATATCATCATAAGTAAAGTCATTTAGTGCAAAATCTCTTGTGTAAATTTTTGCCCTTAGACCTCTTCCAGCAGTTCCTTCACCAAGAGCATAATTTCCAACACCTCTTGGGCTTTCGCCAGTATCGTCATCTTGCACTGTGAGAATTAAACCATAGTAATCACTCCAGCCTTCACCCATTTGCTCTTGATTTTGCAGACAGCCAACATTTGCTGGTCCAGCTGTCAATCTGTTTGAAATACCGTGGGCATACTCGTGCGCAATAATAACGTTATCAAGATCGCCATCTCTTTGGAATGGATCGTTTCCTGATCCATCGTCACGAAGGGTAGCGTTTACGGTATCGCCATTAAGAAGTGCAGTAATGATAGCCTCTCCATCGGATTGGTAAATCATAATAGAAGGGATATCTATGGTTGAACCACCTCCGATCATTGCGGTTGGATCAGTAGGTACATTATTAACTACAACTACAGCAATAGCTCCCGCTGCTTGAATTTGAGAAATTTTAAATGTGTTACCACAGCCACCTAATCTAGCTACAGCAATTTTTCCATTTAGTTCGGCAGCATTTAAAATAGTATCGCAGCCATCATTTGGATCTGTTGAAGAACCGGAGTTATCATCTACAACCAATACCATATCTTCAGTAATTGCGGTAGTTGGTAGCGGCGTTCCACCCACAAAGTTGGAATCGATGGCATTGTATTCACCTGCCAATGGACCTCCATTGATGTTCATCAAGGTGCCTATAACTTTCCCTGGAGCGCTCCAAAGATACATCTGCATTCTTGGAGCCCCGCCATCTGGAGGCGTTGCAAAGTTTGCATTGTTCAAGCCGCCACCGTCCTGAGCATCCGCGAACACATAATCAGCGCCCATCCCTCCGTTGCCGTAGTTGTTCAACTGGAAGTTGCCGCTAATCTCATCAAAACCATATTGGTACATAATATCATGTATCACATTGTTCCAATAGAACAAATTAGTGATCGCTCCGTCCCGGAATGCAACTGGGGCCTGGGGAAGGTTGAAAGGAAAATCAAATGTTAGCGTCGGGCCGCCTTCAGCTTTATCCCCAACGCCATTGTTGCCGTTTGCATCTTCCTGAGCAATTACGTTATTACCACGGGTAACTGTGTATTCCGGGCCAGGCACACCGTCATTATCATGCCATCCAAAAGGAGATGCAATTGGATCTGATGGATCAGAAACGATTTGGTCTGGACCATCGTTAGGACCTATTAAAGGCAATGGAAATACACGATATGAAGACCCATCACCAAGCATACGACTTGAATTGCTTACATTAGTATTTGAGAAAAGCATACTCTCAGTATTGGAGTGGGAATGTGAACCTTCACCGAAGTTACAGTTTACCACCCAATCGTTAGTTGCCAATAATTCACCGGAAAGCGCATCTATACGAACGCTATAATAATGTGTTGAATCTAAAAGATAAATACTCAAATTCCAAGCAAGTTTTAAAGCTCCGGTATCATCCATTTTTTGGTAAACAAGTTCTACAGGAATATTTTCCTGTGAAATGTTTCCATTGGAAAAAATATAGCTATTGTCTGAAACCGTTTCAATCAAATTCAAATTTGAAGGGTTTTGCAGTCCAAGCCAGTTTGCAGCTTTCGATATTGCATTTACTGCAGATATTGATGGCGAGGTGCCATTTACCTTTGCGGCAGCATTCGCAGTAAAAGAGAGCTTAGCACTATATACTGTCCCATCCTTTATTACAAAGGGAGAGGTAGAATTGAACAATTTAATGCCTTGGTGGCGTTGTTCAACATAAACATTGTAAACCTTCAGGCTTTTAGAATAGCTCTGTGAGGCAATTGAAATGTCCGAAATATCCTGCTGCTGAAGCGAGTATTGCGAGCGATTTTGTTGAAGGTACGTTTTTACCAAATTGCTGTAATCCTGTGCAAAGGATATGTTTACAGCAAAAAAGATAATTAAGTAAAGAACTTTTTTCATAATATTAAATTAAGTTTTTAGGTGATTAAGATCAGATGTTATTGATCCAAAAAATGATTATTTAATGTTCCTACGGAAAGGATTTATAAAAATATCATAAAATTGACGATATTCCCTCTTAAAATTTTGTTTTTAACATTTATTAAGATCCACAATTTTAAAAAATATACTTTTCCCCTATCAAATCTAGATTATTGTAAAAAGCAAAAGAGGCCTTTCGGCCTCTTTTAATCTAGTTATTTGAAAATTTATTAATTTATAATAAGCTTAGCTGTTTGTGAGTAATTATCAGCATCAATCCGTATTAAATAAATTCCTGTGTTCAAGCCATTTGCATTTATATTCGCAATAGTATGTAGTTCCATTTGTTTACTGAACACTTTTCTTCCATTGACATCAAAGATAGAAATGTTGACATCACCCATGCTCTGTCTGGCTTTAATAAAGATTTCACCATTTGACGGATTAGGATATATAATGAAATTATCTTGAATACTTCCATTGTCATTTACTCCTAATAGGCAATCTACAGGTACATTAAAAGCTTCCGTACCATCAGATCTGCTATTGGAACTTCCTTGAATGGCACTAACCCCTAAACCTCTTCGTGCAAAAGCACGCCAGATGATGCATCTGTTAGCACCTCCGTTGGCCACATCATCGGCTTCAAGAATAGCATCTCTTCCATCAACAAATCCTGGGCTACATGGTTGTAATTTCAATCCGTCAGTCACTAATTGTATAGCTATATTATTACCGCCGGTACCGTTGTACAAATCGTCATCAAAACCATATTCATCAATTAGATCCCAAGTCATTTCCCAAAGCATGGCATTCCATACGGAACCTACACCGTGGGGTACAGCCTCTGTTTTAATATCGTCATAGGTATGAGGGTTTATTCCAAAATCCGTACTGTAAGGATATGTTCTAATCCCATTTGGATCACCTGAGGCATAGGAGCCCAGTCCTCGAATGTCTTCTGCCTGATCTCCATTCTGAATTGTCAGAATCAACCCATAGAAGTCACTCCAGCCTTCACCCATCTGCTCTTGATTTTGCAAACAACCGACGTTAAAGCGTCCACCCGTAAGTCTGTTTGATATTCCATGCCCATATTCGTGAGTAACAATTTCATTATCAAGATCACCGTCAAGACTAAAAGGAACATTTGTTCCATTTATAGTTCCATTTACAGACCCACCACCATCTAATAGGGTTATTATAGGCTCACCATCTACATCTGAAATAGCAAATGCCGGGATTGTAACTTGGCAGCCAACAACTCCGCCACCCATAAGCGGTGGATCGCCAGCCACATTGTTTACAATAATAGCTGCAACAGCACCATTGTTTTGCGCAGCCAAAACCTTAAATCCAAATTCACACTCACCTCTTCTGATTACTACAATTTTTCCATTCAAGGCACCTCCATTAGTAATATTGTCACAACCATCATTTGGATCTGTAGATACACCAGCGTCATCATCCTCGATTAGAACTAAATCATCAGTTAAATTTATGGGGATTCCGGCTCCAAAACCTGCCGCAATACCACTATAAACACCAGCAAGCGGGCCGCCATTAATTGTAAAAATATTTGCAACCGGTGTTGTACCTCCACCCCAAAGATACATTTGCATTCTTGGGTTACTTCCGTCTGGCGGCGTTGCAAAGTTTGCATTATTGGTTCCCCCTCCATCTTGTGCCTCTGCATTTACAGAATCACTACCTGATCCGCCATTGCTATAGTTGTTCTCTTGAAAGTTCCCACTCACTTCATCAAAACCATATTGATACATTACATCGTGAATGATATTATTCCAGTAAAACAAATTCACGGTTGAGGCATCCCTAAAGTTAGCCGGGGACTGAGGTAAATTAAAAGGAAAATCAAAATTTAAAGGAGCCCCTCCATCTGGTGAACCTCCAGAATTGGTGTCGCACAAATCCAAATATGCATACGCATTATTTCCTCTTGTGATTGTAAATTCAGCACCGGCTGCCCCATTTGTATCATGCCAACCAAAAGGCGAGGCAGTAGCATTGTCGGGGCTATTCACTACTGTGTCCGGTCCATCGTCCGGGTTTTTCAAGGGCAAGGCAAAAACCCTGTATTGTGAGCCTCCCAAAGTTTTTGTGACAGACTCCTCATTATTTTCAAACAAAATACTTTCGCCTTTTGTGGCCCTATGGGTGTGGTTCGCAGAAAAATCTGGCAGATTACATTGCGAAACCCAATCCATAGTTTCCAATAAATCTCCGGTCATAGCATCAATACGTACGCTGTAATAATGGCTTGCATCGCGCAAATAGATACTTAAATCCCAAGCCAATCGTAAAGAATTGGCATTTTCTATTTTTTGATAAACCAATTGTACCGGAATATTTTCTAATGAAATATTTCCATTAGAAAAAACATAGGAATTGTCTATTCCTTCGCTAAGTAAAATTAAATTGGAAGGTGCGCTCAAACCAAGTGCGGCTGCCGCTTTTGAAATTGCCATGTTCGCGGTTAATGCAGGGTTTACTCCATTAACTCTTGAAGCAATGTTCTCAGCAAATGAAACTTTTGCGCTTACAACAGCTCCATCTTTTATGACAAACGGAGACGTAGAATTAAACAATTTAATGCCTTGGTGGCGCTGCTCTACATAAACATTGTAGGCTTCCATACTTTTCGAGAAGCTCTGAGATACAACTGAAATGTCCGAAATATCCTGCTGTTGAAGCGAATACTGTGATCGGTTTTGTTGAAGATACGTTTTTATCACGCCACTGTAATCCTGTGCAAAGGAAAGGTTGACGGTAAAAAAGATTAATAAGTAAAGAAATTTTTTCATAAGATTATAAATTTAGTTTTTAGCGGAGTTTAACAGTCATATTGAAAAAAACCAATTATGAATGAGAATAATTTTTTTTAAAAATATTGTAAAATTTTCAAAACTTTATGAAAAAGCCAACAATTAACACAATTTCCAGTTATATAGCTAGTCTTTTATAAATTTCCTTTTATTTTTTGAAAGATTTGCAATGCGTTTCCATCAGTCAATCGCGAGATGTAACTACAGCATTCCATTAAATATTCATAAACCGATTGGTGTTTGGAAAGATCAACTTCAAACATTCGCAATAATATTTTATCATAATGGCGAACCTTACCGTTTTGATGATTTTCATAAGCCGTGGTGAAGGCATCGAGCAAGGTTGACAATATAGTATACCCTGCAATTTCCTTTTCCATTACTTCGGTGCTTTGGTAAATTTTTTCGACACTTATTTTTATAATATCAGCTATCTGAGCTTTGTATTGGCTTTTGTCCAACAATGCTTCGGAAAAATTGCCTTTCAATATTTCTTCTTCGTTCTCTATAAAAATAGTAGCTGCTTCGGCAATCAAGGTATTTATGGCAAGCGAACGCAAATAAGCCAATCTGTTCTGCGGCGTATTTAAACAGGAATAAACTTCTGTTTTTAAATTATTTCGAACCAAATTGATTAAATACTCAAGCGCTATTTCTTCTTCAATCAACCCAAGGTTGATGCCGTCCTCAAAATCAATTATCGTATAGCAAATATCATCCGCGGCTTCCACAAGAAAAGTAAGCGGGTGACGGGCAAAGCCATTATTATTTCTGTTTAAAAGACCAAGCTCGGAAACCACTTCTTTGAAAAAATCCGTTTCGCTTTGAAATACACCGAATTTTTTATCAGCAACGTGGGTTGTAGGTTTTTTGGGAAGTGATTGTTTTGGGTATTTCATAAACGCGCCCAAAGTTGCATAAGTCAACCTTAAGCCACCTTCAAC
>JBBQUI010000097.1:0-10377 GCA_038212575.1 Flavobacteriales bacterium | reverse complement strand
TCCTCTCCTTCAATTTCGATTTGAACTTCTTTAAAACCACCACTAGTTCCTTCATTAAAATCCATCACATTGGTCTTCCAGCCCTTACCTTCGCAGTATTTTGTATACATCCTGAAAAGATCGCCAGCAAATATACTTGCTTCGTCGCCTCCCGTTCCAGCTCTAATTTCCATTACGGCATTTTTGGCATCTTCGGGGTCTTTTGGAACCAAGAGAAATTTTATTTCATCTTCTAACTTTGGCAAACGGCTCTTTGCTTCGTCAAGCTGTAACTTTGCCATTTCCACCATTTCAGCATCACTCCCATCGCTAAGAATCTCTTCAGATTCTGAAATATTATTTGTAAGCTCCAAGAATTCTGATCTTTTTTCCATCAAATTCCTCAAATCTTTATATTCTTTATTCAATTGGATATAACGCTTTTGGTCGCTAATTACATCTGGCTGAATAATGAGGTCACTCACCTCGTCAAACCGTTGTTTTATTATTTGAAGCCTTTCTAACATATAGATTTTATAATGGGTGCAAATTTACAATTTTTTAGCTGAATCAAAACTATAGGAATAAGCATCAATTTTGGGAAATATATATAGGAAGGATAATCTAAACTCAAATTATTTCTTTAGGAACAGTAAGTTTTAACCTTTTGACGGTTTTTAAATCTAAGAAGGAAAAATGAACCAATACACATAAACTGAGTATCAGAAAAATTCTTCCCAAATACACAAACAAAACGCCCTCTGCAAGATTGTAATAACCAATTCCTCTAAATATTTCAGCAAAAATAATTAAGAAGATAAAAAGAGTGAAAGACATTGATTGTGGATTATTAAAATAATGATTGTTAAACAGAGCCAAAAATGCCAATAAAATTCCGCAAAAAGCGCTTAAAAGCATAAAGATATATTGTGTGTTGTTTAGTGTCATTTCTTTCATTAATTCAAGTAACTGTATAAACAAATAGCCATTGACAACAATCATCATAATAAAAAGTAGTGTAAAAGTTTTCGTTATTTTTTTTAAACTGAATTTTGGCAGTACGTAGAAGAAAAGTATCAAAAAAGCAATAAAATTCAATATCATTGAAATGCTTGCCATTGTTCCGTTTTCATACCAAATCGTTGTAACGCTAGATGTTCCGTAAAAGAAAAGAAATCCAACAACCCACTTTTGGATTTTTTTTCCATGAGCCGCCAATAAGTAAATTAGCGTGGCATAGCATATAATTCCACGTAATAGACGAAATAAAAAATAATTATGAAAAAGATGAATAGTTATGCTTAAGCAGATGAAGAAAATTGCTAGAATTGCCAACCCCCTTTTATAATTTTTGAAGAAAGTTTTCGCTGACATTCGCTGTTGAAAATTTGAGGATAAAACGTAATTAGCTCAAAATCATTTGCGAATATAGTTGAAAATATCAATATACAAATTCGCCCAAGGCTGTTTTTATAGTAAGCGTTTTTGAAGAGGCAGCTTCTACCCTTCCTACAATTTGAGCATCTACATTAAATGATTTCGAAATTTTAATAATAGCTTCTGCAATCTCTTCGGAAACATATAATTCCATTCTGTGGCCCATATTGAAAACTTGATACATTTCTTTCCAATCAGTCTTGCTTTCAGATTGAATGAGTTTAAAAAGTGGAGGAATTTCAAACATATTATCTTTAATAATATGAAGGTTTTCTATAAAATGAAGAATTTTAGTCTGTGCGCCGCCACTGCAATGAACCATTCCATGGATTTCCTTATTGCTAAATTTTGATAGAATCTTTTTTATAATTGGAGCGTAAGTCCGTGTAGGTGAAAGCACTAATTTTCCTGCATTTAACGGACTGTTTCCAACAGGGTCGGTTAATTTTTTTGAGCCTGAAAAAACGAGTTCCTCAGGCACTGAGGCATCAAAACTTTCAGGATATTTCTTTGCTAAATACTTTTCAAAAACATCGTGCCGCGCAGAGGTCAACCCATTGCTGCCCATACCACCGTTGTATTCCTTTTCATAAGTGGCCTGCCCAAAAGAGGCCAAGCCAACTATAACATCACCCGGTTTAATATTGGCGTTATCGATAACTTCACTGCGCTTCAATCTTGCAGTTACCGTGGAATCTACAATTATGGTTCGGACGAGATCGCCAACATCTGCGGTTTCGCCACCTGTGGAATGGATTGTTACGCCGTATTGTTTCATTTCGGCTATCAGCTCTTCCGTTCCATTAATGATAGCTGAAATAACTTCACCGGGAATAAGATTTTTATTTCGTCCGATGGTTGATGAAAGCAGTATATTATCCACTGCCCCTACGCAAAGTAGATCGTCAATGTTCATTATCAATGCGTCTTGGGCGATGCCTTTCCACACAGATAGATCGTTGGTTTCTTTCCAATATGTATATGCAAGAGATGATTTGGTTCCGGCTCCGTCTGCGTGCATAATCAAGCAATAATCATCATCGGCCGTTAAGTAATCGGGAACAATTTTGCAGAATGCCTTTGGGAAAAGGCCTTTATCTACATTTTTGATGGCATTATGTACATCTTCCTTGCCTGCAGAAACGCCTCTTTGTGCATACCGTTTTGAAATTTCTTTGCTCATTGGATATTGTTAAGTTGCAAAAGTACACATTAAAAAAAAGCCCACAAAGGTGGGCTTTCTGGGTTTTTAACATTTTATTGGATTATTCCCAATCGGGCATAAATGAATTTGTAAATAATAGCTGATCATCTTGAGTTTGGTCAAAAGTAAACGAATAAATAGCTGGTATGGCTCCAAAGTTATTTTTCACTCGTGTAAATATAACCCCCCCCTCAGAAGGTGAAAACTTTACATCTAAGTCGTTCTCTCCAAGCAAAACATCAGTATCCAACTGTAAAGGTGGGTCAAGGCTTCCAATGGTATAGAGAAAAATGCGACTATTAAAAATTCTATAAGAAGTATTTTGTGATTCATCAATATCCCGGGTATATAATACTTTATCGGCATTTGCTGAAATATCGATTCCTCCAGCTGCTCCAGCAACATTTTCAAGAATTATTGTTTCTTCTAAATCTGGGTCAAGTCTTGCTGTGTAAATGCGCACATCATATCCACTAGAATTATTTGTTTTTAATAGAACCAAATCGTTATCAAATTCTGGGACGGCAACTTCAGATATAAAGGCCCCATCGCTTGTTATGTACTCCAATTTAAATCCACTTCCATCAGAATTTACAGAATACAATTTATCAAAATGCGGATAATATATTTTGCTGTCATTTTGCGCCCAAGTAAACTCTAATTCCTCTGTGCGGAAACCAGCAACGGGTTTTTGAGAGGTTACTTGCCTGATATCGGTTCCATCAAAATTCATTGTAAAAATATGAGTACTGCCGCCAGAGTTTCTTAGAAAAGCAATTCTATTTAAAATATTACTTTTTCTAGGCTTGAAACTATTTAAATTCTCACTAGTAAGCTGTATTACATTAAAATCTGGTTCAGGTAGCTGTCCGTTACCCGGATCCAAATCTTCTGCTCCAGAATATATAACCAAATTATCATTTTCTTTCTTAACAAAAATAAATGGGTTGTCAGGTAGCGTAAGTGTCTTAAATTCACTAATAACTGAACTTACAGGATCATTATTATCATCCGAAACCGTTACCTGCCAAAAATATTTAGTCGCCAACTTAAGATCGCTTACTGTAAAGGTGGTGTCTTGACCAACTTCAAAAACTTGCATCTCATTCGTACTGCCATTTCTCAAATCTAGTTTATATGAAAGCTCATCGTTCTCCGGGTCAGATGCTTCCCAAATAAATTGAACCTCAAGCGGTTGCTCCTCAGCTCCGTCTTCTGGAGATACTAAAATTGGAATTGATGGTGGGTTATTGTCGGTATTAGCAATTGACAGCTCAAAAGTTACAACAGCAGTAACATTTTCTAGAACCGTTGTAGACTCGAAACCAGTTGCAAAACCACTTAATTCAGCTTGCACAGAATAATCATCAACAATAACATCGTTCAATCTAAACCTCCCTACAGAATCAGTAAAAACAGTTGTTGATGCGGGGTTAGTAGTGATTTTAGCATTTGTGAGGGGGGCTCCACTCTCTTTATCTACAACCTTCCCAGAAATGCTTCCCGTACGTACAACATCGAGAGTGTCTTCACTACAACCAAGTATCATTAGGGAGAAACTTACAAACAAAATTATATATTTTCTCATCATCAGTTTTTTTAAAAAAAATTAAAGCTTAAAATAATAATTTAACCCAACACCCGCGTTAAAGTAGAAATCGTTTCTTTTTCCCTGCACAGCCTTCTCAAGTTTATCTGTAAAAACGAGATTGTGTTCTCCAAATATTTTGATACCAACTTTATTTGAAATAAAATATTCAAGTCCTGCACCATATTGAACTTTGAAAAAGGGTTCTCCTGTTTTGAATGCATAATCATTTATTGGGTCTAGCAGACTAATTATCACCCCAGAGCCCGCATAAATATATGGAGTTAACTTATCATTTGGCAATAGGGCAAACTGACCATTTAAATCTACACTTCCAAAAACATTTCTATATTGAACTCCGTTATCAATTCGAAAAACAGAAGCTTTAAGGTTTGCATTAAAATAACGTCCAAAATGTCTTTGATATTCCAAACGACCCAAAAATCCAATATCCCTTGTAGCATAATCATTATCAGGGAGGTTACCTCCTATTGAAATTCCCAGTGAATTTCGCCCCTCTCTACTTACTTGCAAACGGTCTAATAACAGTGTTGACTCATCCTTTTCCTTTTCAGCAAGATAATCAGCAACTAATTGATCATTTTCCTCTTTTCCACCTTGCGAGCTCCAAAACTGTTTTTGAATACCTTCAATTATAAGATCATGCACCGCTTTTTCTATAGCATCTTTCATAGCTAATTGAACAGGCTCATTTTGTGTTACACCTGTCTCCGCTTCCAACAATCTTTGAAATTTAACAAAGCGAAAAAAACTGGCATCTATTGCTTGCGAAAGAATTGTTTTTGATACATATACCGTTTTCAATATTTCTCCATTACTGGTTGAAACCGCCCGCAAATAAACTGTTATTCTATCCTGTCTATATTTTGCAGATCCTCCTAGTCCAAAATAACGCGCTCCAATTCCACCAGTAATAATATTGGTATCGTAAGAGATTACCCCACCTTCCAAGATTAGACCAGCATATAAAAGTGGTGGCAATGGTGGCTCATCGGGGTTAAAATTTTTTATGAATTCCTCTTTCGTATTTCTGATAATATTTCTTTCGGTAGATAGATTGCTCAAATTTTCCCGTTCAATGGGAACAAACCATCCCGAATCTTCCAAGGCCTTTATTAACATTGTTGTTCCTCCTTGCGAAATAGCCGTGCTGAAGGTACTACCACTTTCAACAGCTTTATACTGTCCTGTTTGGTCACTGAAATTATAGACCGCGACTTCCACGGGTTGGGCGGCAGGTGGCAGATCCAAAAGGGGTTGTGTAGATTTGGAAAATTCTCCGGTCCGCGAAGCCTCTTGATACAATGGAGGATTAAAGAATGCACCACAGGAAGAAAATAATAAAAGTCCTATCAAGGAAATTGTTCTGAAAAATATTTTCATGAAATTAGTTTAATTTGGGACAATAACTTGTGTTTCCTCTCCAGTGGAGGTATCTAATATATTTATTACCAATCCTTCGCCAGATTGAAATATTTCAATATTTAAGCTGCCAAAAGTATATGTTCCTTCTTGACCAAAATCAACTCCACCAAATTGTTGTGCGAGTAGTGCTCGCGAAATTTGGCTCAATAATTGCCTATTCAGCTGATCTCCAAACTGTTCCAATTCAGAGAGTTGATTACTTCGATTTGTGGGCGCGGTAAGTTTATTTTGGGCAGTGGCTGAACTTTGTAGCCAGTTATAATTGAAGGTATCCCCTCCAAAAGCAGGGTTCAACGGTTTATAAGAAAACTGTTGGGCGAAACCCGCAGTTCCCATAAATAGCAATACAGTTATAGAAAGTAGTTTAAATATTTTCATCTCAATATCGTGTTATGGAATTATCTTTTTGTTTTTGAAGTTGTTGAAGATAGGCAATGCATCTGTATAATGCCGTATCAGACATACTTTGTAAAAAAGATTTTTTAGGTTGTGAAAAAAATTGCCACATTAATTGGTCGTCTATTTTAACTGAAATCCTTGTGCTTCGCATCCTTCCTGGAACTTCATCGATCACTATGTTTTTTGTTGTCTTTATTCCACGATTGTAATATGCAAAATAAAAATATTTATAAAAATCACGTCCCGCTTTGGTCAAAGTGTTTTCTACCACCAGCCCATTCATAACATAACCATCTTGAGGAGCTGCCTGATCTTGACTTATGGCCTCTTCCTGAGGGGAAAGTTTATCTTTAATTATTTCTTGATAACCCTTTTCTGAACTTAACTCAATACGGTCCTGCCCAACGGGTTTGTCATCGCTGTCATATAACATAAGCACCAACGTAATCTTTCCTTCAGCGTTATAATTTACTGTTAAAGTGGAGAGTACTGTTTTTTCATTCCCCTTTAAAAAGAAAAGATCGGATTGATTGCTTCTAGAAACGTTATTGTTAGCATCCGTCTGATAAAGACTAAAATCGTATTTAAGATTAATATCTGCTGGGGTAATATTTTCCGCGGTGGCGGTAAAGGTGAAGAATTCACTATCTTTTTTTACAAGAATCTTACCCACATATTCTTTATTGTAAAGTTGCGCATTGACACCTAAAGTTATGAAAAGCGTAATTACAGCTAAGAGATGATTTTTTATTTTATCAATATGTGTATGAAAACGTTTCATTTAGTAAAAACTTCTCACTATTATTGTAGGCGAGGCTTCCGTTTGTTTAAATTTTAACGATTTGGTAAGCTCATTAACGCCTTCGCGCTCAAAGTTTAGATTATTCCCGTTCTGAATAAGATCCAAGGAAATATCGGCGTCTGGATTGTTTGCAAAATCCCTAATACGATTGTTATTACCATTTTGTATAAGATCTGCCACGGCAGTTTTTGCGGTATAATTTAAATTAGTATCGTTATAATCTCCGTTTTGGAGAAGATTTATTTCACTGGCATTAGTGTTGGTTATAATTCTGGTAGTATTGAAATCGCCTATTTGGCGAACGTAAACGGAATTCCCCTGAATAATTGCATTTTTGGGGTTGGGTGTAGTCATAATTCCCAAGTTCGCTAGCATTTCTGGTGAAAGTTGTTCACCTTGTATAATATTTTTTTCGCCATTGGCGTTATTTTCCTCCGGTTTGTAGGTTTGGCCAGAAACAGTCGGTATAAATAAGGCCGAGACCAAAATACCAAATATTAAATTTTTTATTGTTGTCTTCATCATTTGCATTTTTAAGTTACCTCTCCGCAAGACCGGATGCTATATAATTTTTTTTTGTGGAAGCATCATTGCCTGCCAGGCTAAAACAAAATCATTACTTTATTATAGTGAGTTTACACAAGCTTGCATTAAAGATATTAAATTTATTAAAAAGGAGGACATAAAACTGCCCTCCTTTTTTATTTTAAACAAGTGTATTAATTGAGAAGGTTAGCAACCTCCACCTACACAAGGATCATTTATCACAACTGGTGGTAATGGATCTGGGCAATTTAATTGAACTGGATCTGGGAAGAAACAAAGCTCACCATCAGTAGCAAAATTACCATTTGGACCTAATTGTAATACATCTGCCATGTTACCATTACCATTTTGGGTAATATTAGCAATATGACCTGGACCACCTTGAGATTTCTGAACTAACAAAGCATGGTTACCATTACCGGTTTGTGATGTAGTACCCACATTATTCATACCACCTTGATAAGTAGCAGCAAGATTATTACTTCCGCCATATTGACCTGATGTAATGCTGTTATTATCACCGAATTGTCTTTGGTAAATTTTATTACCAGTTCCCGCAGCATATTGATAAACAGTTGCATCGTTATCATCACCTGTTTGATCCTGACGCACATAACCGCCATTACCATCTTGATCAGAATATGCAGTGTTATCATCACCAACTTGTCTTTGGTCAAGATAGTTGTTTACACCAGGGCCTGTAACAGCATGCTGTATCCCTGTAGCGCTGTTCCCGTTTCCAGTCTGGCGCTGTCTAGCTTGGTTTCCTGAAGACGATTGATTAACCGATGCAGTGTTAGAATCTCCAATTTGGTATTGATCAGCTTTGTTGTTAGAACCTGACTGAGTAGCTGACAAAACATTGTCATCACCATCTTGCCAAGCCCAACTATTGTTGCCAGTACCAGTTTGGTTGATATTAGCAAGATTATTAGAAGATGCATAAAAAGGTAATTGGAACACTGCAGATTTGTTTGAAGTACCATCTTGAGTAATATTTATATCACTACTATTATCATCTTGATGTGCAGCAGCTTCGTTCAGATTTCCATCTTGATTTATATTAGTTGTACTACCTGTACCACCATGCTGGTTTACCCTTGCTTTGTTGTCTGCACTAGCTGAATTATTTGCACCTTGAGTAATGTTAGCCGTAGCACTGGTTGGAGGTGTAAAACTATTACCTTGTTCTACCAAAGCCTCGTTGCGTGACCCTCTCTGTCTAATATCAGAATCATTAAGGGTTCCTTTTTGCAATACCATCGCACGGTTTGATCCTACACCAGCACCATTTGCTTGCTGAATATCAGAGTTTAAAAGCGTTCCCGCTTGTCTTACATAAATTCTCTGGTCGGTGCCAGATGAACTAGAGTTTGATGTGTTCTGCGCAAACGCAAAACCACCAATCATTAGCGCTACTGCGCAAAAAATTACTTTTTTCATAATTTAAAGATTTAAAGATTAATATTTGGTTAAAAAAAATTCAGTTTTCAGCAAGGAATTGCTTCCTTGGATAAATAATAAACCATCATAAAATGATTTATTGATATTATTTAAGGGGATATGTTTTAAAATGTATTTAAAACACATTTTAGAAATAAGGGATACTTTAATTTGACGAACCAATTTGATTAAAAACCAAAAGATTCTGTTACTAGGGGATAGATTTGTATTTTAACACTTTTGAGGAGAACCGTTTCTGATATTACTATCATAACGACAAATCAAATATGCGACAAAATATGTTAATACACAAGCTGTTATAAACCGTGCCCCCCTAAAAAGGGGAAAAACCCCTTTTTAAAATAGGTTTTTACCTACAAAGAAATTCTATTTGTTAGATGAAAAACTCAATAATAACGATAAAGAGCAAAGAAATGAAAATTAACAGAAAAAGTTAAAGTTTTGTTAAAACACGTTTCTGTAGTTTTTTCAATGTTAAACGGATGGGTATCTTATTATTAGAAAATGTTTTCTCAAAAAAAATCTTTTGAAAAACATTTTTGTTCTTTTCAACATCATATAATATGTAGGGAAGCACATGGAATTCAGGCTATTGTTTTTTCAATAAACACAGACATATCATTTTAAAATTTTTCACTTTATTCTAAACAAAATCAGAAGAAAAGTTTTCGATATCATTTCTTTCTTAACGTTGAATACAGTCATAAAAAAAACCATTCAAAAAAGTAAGAATGGCTTAATTGAAAATCACAAAAAATTCTTCTTTACTTCGTAAACAGAAGTTCTCTATATTTCGTTAATGGCCAAAGCTCGTCATCCACAAGCAATTCGAGCTTATCACAGTGATAACGAATTACTTGGAAAAATGGTTTTACATCATCACAATAAGCAAAGGCTTTCTTCTCGGCATCTTCAATTTTATTAGCTTTTTTTCTGGCATCGATCATATCAGTAATTCCTTTATTGATTTTTGCTATATGCTCGCTTATTTGCTCAATAAGGTGCATTTGTTCAACGGAGAACTTTTTAAAATCGTTTCCGTAAATATTTTTTAGTCCCTGAACATTTTCAATCAAAATGTTTTGATATCGAATTGCTGTGGGAATAACGTGGTTACGAGCAATATCACCCAGAATCCGTCCTTCTATCTGAATTCGTAAAGCGTAATCCTCAACTTCTATTTCGTGACGTGCCTCAATCTCAATCTTGCTCATAATACCCAGTCCCTCAAAAAGTGCTATTGTCTTCTTCGAAACTTTTGCCTTTAAAGCCTCTGGAGTTGTTTTATAGTTGCTCAAACCACGTTTTTTAGCTTCCTTTTCCCAAGCTTCGCCGTAACCATCTCCTTCAAAACGAATTCTTTTTGAATCTTTAATATATTCCTTAAGAACGTTGAAGATAGCATCGTCTTTCTTCATCTTTTTATCCTTTATAAGGGCATCCACTTCAACTTTAAAATCTATAAGTTGTTTCGCGACAATAGCATTAAGAACCGTCATCGGGTTAGCGCAA
>JBBQUI010000096.1:0-10421 GCA_038212575.1 Flavobacteriales bacterium | reverse complement strand
AAATATTCCTTTACCTCAATATCTTTTAATAATTCTGAAATGTCTTCTTTTTCATAACGTGCGCCTTCCAAAAGTTTTTCGAGATTTTCCACAGGTTCCTTTCCAAAGAAATCACCAAAAATCTTAAAATCTTTGATGTGTCCCTTTTCAACAAAAATGCGCAGATCTATTTCACCTATTGGGAAACGTTTGCTCCGCTGAATGTTGAATTTTGGTGAACGGCCATAGTTCCAATCCCAAGTGTCATATTTTTCCTCTTTTAATTGGTGAACGGCTTTCCATTCTTCGGGGGTTAAATAGTAACTTTCAAAAGGCTCGCTTTCTTCATAAAGTCCTTCCAATAAGAGTTTTCGGAATTTTTCTATTTTCAATGGTTCCTTTAAAAACTCTGAAATATTTGCCACCCGGCTGCGCACAGATTTGTGGCCTTTGGATTCAATCTTGCTCATTTTTACGTTCAGCGCATTCGCCACTTCGCCCAAATCTGTATTTAGCAAAAGCGTGCCGTGGCTTACCATTCGTTTTCCCGTGGAAAACTGGGCGGTGCCTGAAATTTTCTTTTCCTCTACTTGTATATCGTTTCTGCCTTTCAGTTCAGCGTCCAATCCTAAATTGTTCAAGACTTTAATTACTGGGGCAGTAAATTTTTTGAAATTGTTCAGGCTTTTAACATCGTGATTGGTAATAAAACTGAAATTAAGATTCCCAAAATCGTGATACACAGCGCCGCCACCGGAAACCCTTCGCACCACGTGAATATTGTTTTCTTTGACATATTCGTGGTTTATCTCTTCCAAAGTATTTTGGTTGCGGCCAATAATAATGGAAGGTTCATTTATATAGAACAATAAATAATCGTTTTCCGCACTAAAATTCCGCAGGGCGTATTCTTCCAGCGCTAGGTTTACTTTTGGGTTGGTAATGCCTTCGTTTTCTATGAAAATCATTTTTGTTTGTTTGGTTTGTAAAGATAGGAGTTATTGTAGCGAAAAGGGGAAATGGGAAGTTGGAAGTTGGAAGTTTGAAGTTTGAAATTTGAAGTTGGAAGTTTGAAATTTGAAGTTGGAAGTTGGAAGTTGGAAGTTGGAAGTTGGAAGTTTGAAGTTGGAAGTTGGAAGTTGGAAGTTGGAAGTTGGAAGTTGGAAGATGGAAATAGGAAGTTGAAACCTGCAACCTGCAACCTGGAACCTGCAATCTGCAACCTGAAACCTGCAATCTGCAACCTGAAACCTGAAACCAGAAACCAGAAACCTGCAACCTAGAAAAAATAGCCAACCTTAATTCCACTATACCAATTCCTCGGTATTCCCGGATAATAAAACCGAGGTTCCGAATTACCGAAACCTGTGGCATTTATCAATACTGAAGATGCGTATTTTTCATCTGTAAAATTGTTGATGCCGGCGTTTATTTCTAAAGAAAGCTCTTTGGAAAGTTCTTTTTTATAGGAAGCTTTTGCATTGAAAACAGTATATTTTTCTGAATAGAGTGAATTTGAATCGTTTAAGGGAATTTCGCCAATGTGAAGAAAATTGGTATTCAAACTCAAATTTTTAAAACCTAAATTAATTCCACCATTCACTTTTTTGTCGGGAACTCCCGTGAGTTTGTTTCCCGAAAAATTGTCGTCTCCATCAACAAATTCAATAAATTTATGATTGTTGAATTCTGCGTTCACAAAGGGGGAAAAGTAAAAATTTTCATTTACCGAAATTGTGTATCCTGTACTTATTTCAATTCCCTTATGTTCTGTTTTTCCTGCATTACGGCCAATATATTGATCGTCGCCCACGCGTTCCGCCACCAATAAATCATCAATATTCAAAACGTATGCGGCTAACTGCAAATGAAGTTTTCTTCCGAAGAAAAACAGTTCGCTTCCCAATTCATAATTAAATCCTTTTTCTGGGCCCAGCTCTGGATTAATTACACCTTCTGGCGTAAGCGTTTCTTCTATGGACGGATAATTAAAACCTTTGCTAAAGTTGAAGTAGGTACTTATATTTGGAGTAAATTGATATAAAAGGTTGAAATTCGGCGCCAGGATTGGATCGAAATTTCGTTTCGCGCTTTTATCGATTTCATCAAAGTTGAATTGATCCTTAAAATTGTAATGGGTCATATTGAAATTGAGACCAATTTGGGCTTTTAGTTTTTCCGTAAAAGGCAGAGTTGCCGTTACAAAAACATTCAGGTTGTCGCGAATTTCTTCATTATCGCTCAACTGGCTGCCTTCTAAACTTCCGTTGCCATTGTTTTCTTCATAAAGGTTTTCAATGGTTTTCCAGTTATATTCGTCTTTATAGAATTCACCACCAAAACTGAGGCTGGCTCTGTTTTTTAGAAAAATGAAGTCTTTTGCAAAAACGGTCCGTGCCCCATAGCCGTTAGTAAATTCATCTAGAATATTGAATGGTCGCGGTTCGTAATGGTCCAAATAAGTATAAAAAACGCTACTGGTATTACTGAAATCGTTAGAAAAACGGTGTGTGAAACTTAATCCGAGAAGCGTTTGTTTGTTGTCCTCAAAACCTTGGGCTTCTTTCCAAGTAAAGGCTGCTTGTGATGGGTCTTCTTCAAAAGCGGTCTTTCCGATTGAACTTGGAATCTGGGCAAAATAATCTATATAATTCACCAAAAGTGAAAACTCGTTTTTTAGATTGACAATATATTTTGAAGTGAGCAGTAAGGTTTTTCTATCATAATTGTTGTTCTCGCGGAAACCTGCCGTTTCCAAATGAACATAATTGAGATTCAGTGAAAACTTTTCAGTGGAAGTTGCTGCGGAAACGGATTTTTTTATAAATCCGAAGGAGCCAACCGTTAAAATACTTTTCAAAAATGATTCCCCAACAGCGGCTTGTTTGGAATTGAGCAGCAACGTCCCGCCCAGATTGGTGCCGTATTGAGTAGCTTTTGGGCCTTTTACAATTTCCAAGGATTGTATGTCCTCGGGATCAAAAACGTCTATTGCCGTTTCACCAACCCCATTTGTAATTGGGATTCCATTGAAATACGCACGAATTTTATTGGTGCCGTAAAGTGTTCGTGAACCCACGCCACGGATCACGATTCTATTGGTGTTTATTGCACCACTTTGTATAAAAATTCCCGGTATTTCATTGATTGCGGAAACTAAATCAATGGGACTGTATTCCTCAAATTTTTCTGAAGTAATTTTTGAGGTTGGAATTATTACTTTGCTTTCTTTTTGGTAGGTTGAGGAAACGATTATCTCATCCAGATTTTCTGATTTTGAAAGTGGTGATAATTGAAAAGTTGAATTGTTTTGTACCATTTCAACTTCGCTTATAAAATAATAGGGGTGTTCCAGCCTCAATTTGAT
The DNA here is from genome assembly GCA_038212575.1 of Flavobacteriales bacterium. Lineage (GTDB taxonomy): Bacteria > Bacteroidota > Bacteroidia > Flavobacteriales > Flavobacteriaceae > Aequorivita. The sequence goes on along the minus strand of JBBQUI010000096.1, from coordinate 7,075 downwards.
TGGAAGTTTGAAAGCTTCAGAAAGAACAAACACACCTTCGTTATCTGTTTCAGCAATCTTCTCAGAATTAAAAAAAACGGAAACTCCGCGAACGGGATCGTTCGTATTTGTGTAAACAAATCCCTGAATTATCTGGGCATTCAAAACATTAAAAAAGACGGTCAAAAATAAAACCGCCAGTGTTTTTTGAAGAAGGAACTTCATTTTTTTTAATTTATAGGAATTAGCGAAAAGGTAGCGAAAAGGTAGCAAAAAGGAATTAGCGAAAAGGAATTAGTGAAAATGGATAAGGGAAGAGCCACGAGCCACGAGCCAAGAGCCAAGAGCCAAGAGCCAAGAGCCACGAGCCACGAGCCAAGAATCTGGACTTATTTATTCACAGATTCACAAATTCACTGATTCACGCATTCACACATTCACTTTTTATTTATCGTAACTAACCTTCCAAATAACATTTCCTGCATCATCATTTACCAGTAAATCGCCTTTAGGAGTAACCGTAACGCCTACGGGTCTTCCATAAACTTCAGAAGCATTTTCATCTGCAATAAAACCTGTAAGGAAATCTTGCGGCTCACCCGATGGTTTTCCATTTTCAAAAGGGATAAAAACAACACGATATCCGGAAAGTGTGGAACGGTTCCAAGAGCCATGCTGTCCCACAAATAATCCGTTTTTATAGTTTGCGGGAAAACTGTCCGCATTATAAAAAGCAAGTCCAAGTGAAGCTGTATGAGGTCCAACGGAAACGTCTGGTACAATTGCTTTAGCAACAAGATCAGCGCCTTTTCCTACCATTCGTGGATCTTTCAACTGACCGAAATAGGAGTATGGCCACCCGTAAAAACCATCTTCCTTAACACTGGTTACATAGTCTGGCACCAGATTATCACCTAATTTATCTCGTTCGTTTACAGCCGTCCAAAGTTCGCCATTGGCAGGATTCCAGTCCATTCCCACTGGATTTCTGAGTCCGCTTGCGTATATCTTTTCGTTTTGGCCATTCAAATCTACAACGAGAATATTTGCACGGCGCACTTCTTCGTCCATTCCGTGTTCAGCAACATTACTGGCAGAACCTACGGAAATGTATATTTTATCCTCAGCTTTATTGGTGATTATATTTCGGGTCCAATGATTGTTATAGCCACCAGCAGGAAGCTCAACAATTTTCTCCCCTTTTTTTCCTTTTAAGGAAGTTTGCCCTTTAGTGTATGGGTATTTATAGAGCCCGTCTGTATTAGCTACGTAAAAATTATTGCCTATTACAAGCATCCCGAGAGGTTGTTTTAAATCCTCCAGAAAAGTTTCCCGAACTTCAGCAGTTCCGTCTCCATCTTTATCGCGCAGCAAAGTTATTAGTCCTGCACTGCCACGTGTGTTGGCCTCGCAAACAAACATATCGCCATTGGGGGCAATATAGGTCCAGCGTGGGTTTTCAAAACCGTCTGCAAATTTGGTGACTGTAAAACCTTCGGGGGCAGCTGGCATTTTTCCTTCGGGCCAATCTACCAAATCGGTTGAATTCCTAACGGATTTAGTGGCATAGGGCTTTGGGAGTAACAATGGCCCAATGACCGTCTGAACGGTATCGGCAGCTTGACTTATTTGCGTGGTGGCCATTTCATCTGTATTCTTTTTCTGTTCCGACTTGCAGGAATAGATGGAAAATGAGCAAAGCACTAAGAGTAGTATATATTTCTTCATAAGAATTGTTTTTTTTAAAAATAACCAATTAGGCTTTGGCACACATAATTTTGCTGAAAGTTTAGATAATTTTTAACGGATTGTGAGTATGTGAGTATGTGAGTGAGGAGTTAGTTGTGTATGTAGAATATGTTATTATTCACAGATTCACAGATTCACAGATTCACGGATTCACAAATTCACGAATTCACAGATTCACCATTTAAAAAATTATCTTTGCCCTTATGAGCACATTGGTACAGATTTCCGTTTTGCCGCGACAACAGGAGGATTTAGATTACATTTTAGAGCTTGCTTTGGAAAAGGAAAATCTACGCAGGGATGGTATAAGCGATTGGCGGATTCGTAAACGTTCCATTGATGCAAGACGAAAACCCATCAAAATAAATCTGCAAATTGAATTATGGCTGAAGGGCGAAAAACGGGAAGTAATTCCACCTTTTGTGCCGCAAAATGTTTCAGACTTGTCTTCAGAAGCTTTAGCGAAGGGAGGAGCAAAACCAATTGCAATCATTGGCTCAGGACCCGCCGGACTTTATGCCGCTTTGCGGGCCATTGAAGCAGGTTTAAAGCCCATAATTTTTGAAAGAGGAAAAGATGTTCGCGAACGTAGGAGAGATTTAGCGGCCATCAATAAAGACCATATTGTAAACCCTGAAAGTAACTATTGTTTTGGGGAAGGTGGCGCAGGAACCTATTCTGACGGAAAACTTTATACACGTAGCAAAAAGCGTGGCAATGTTTTGAAAGCACTGGAATGGTTCGTCCATTTTGGCGCCGATGAAGATATTTTAGTAGATGCACATCCGCACATCGGCACGAACAAGCTCCCAAAGATTATTACCACTATGCGTGAAGCGATACTTGAAAATGGTGGAGAAGTACATTTCAATTCAAAATTGACGGATATAAAACTAAAAAAGGACACTATTGAATCCATTCAAATTAATAATGAAGAATGGCACGAGTTTGATAATGTAATTCTTGCTACTGGCCATTCCGCTAGGGATATTTTCTATTTGCTTCACGAAAAAAATATAAAAATTGAAGCCAAACCATTTGCCATTGGCGTGCGCGTGGAACATCAGCAGGAACTCATCGATTACATTCAGTATCATGGCGAAGACGACAATCCTTATCTTCCGCCAGCCAGTTATGCGCTGGTGGAACAAGTGGATGGGCTGGGTGTTTATTCATTTTGTATGTGCCCCGGCGGAATTATAGCGCCCTGCGCCACGGAACAGGAAGAAGTGGTTACCAACGGTTGGAGCCCGAGTAAACGGAACAATCCGTATGCAAATTCTGGAATTGTTGTTAGTGTTTCGCCTGAAGATTTACCAAATTATAAAGAAGGAGACCCATTTGTATGCCTCGATTTTCAGAAGTACATTGAAAAACGCTGTTGGGAAGCAGGAGGGAAGACCCAAAAAGTCCCAGCTCAACGGATGATTGATTTTGTAGAAGGAAAGGTTTCCGTGGATTTTCCCAAGACTTCCTATCAACCAGGAATAGTTTCAGCAGATTTGAATGAGGTGCTTCCACCGTTGCTTTCAAAGCGTTTGAAGAAAGCTTTTGTAGCTTTTGGAAAGAAGATGAAGGGTTACTATACCAACGAAGCGGTGCTGCACGCCCCAGAAAGCAGAACTTCTTCACCAGTTTCCATTCCAAGAAATCCTGAAACACTTGAACATATTGAAGTAAAGGGACTCTACCCCTGCGGTGAAGGTGCTGGCTATGCCGGAGGAATTATTTCCGCAGCTATTGATGGGATTAATTGTGTGGAAGCGATTGTTAAAAAGTTAATTAGGGATTAGGGATTAGGGATTAGGGATTTGGGATTTGGGATTTGGGATTTGGGATTTGGGATTTGGGATTTGGGATTTGGGATTCAGCGAAGCCTTTATACTTGTAAACTTCCAAACTCATCAATTTCAATTTCGATTTCGATTTCAACTTCGATTTCGATTTCAAATGAAAAAGACCACCAAAATGGCAGTCTTTTCATTATATATACATCTTGAAGATTATTTTATCTCCAATAGTTCCAGTTCAAAAGTAAGGTCTTGTCCGGCCAATGGGTGGTTGGCGTCCACGATGATGAAATCGTCTTTCACATCGGCCACGCGCAGTTGGCGCTCGCTACCGTCAGGGTTTTTGGACACAAGGCCCATACCTACTTCTGGCTTTATTTCCTGCGGAAGGTTGTCATTTGGTATTTTTTGGAAAAGTTCTTTTTGGACTTCACCATAGGCTTCTTCTTTTGGGATTGTAATGGTTTTCTTTTCATTTACCTTCATAGCTACCAATCCTTTTTCAAAACCTGGTATTAACTGGCCCTGCCCAAGCTTAACCTCAAGAGGTTCTCTGTTTGCAGAACTGTCGAACACCTGTCCGTCATTCAGTTTTCCTGTGTAGTGAAGTTTTACGGTTTCATTTCCTTGTACTTGACTCATAAAATTTTGATTTTTTCGATTATTAATCAATAAGTGGCAAACCTATGGGTTTGAACAGCCAATTCCACAGAATTAGGGTATTTATCGGTTGAATTAAGGAAATCTTAACTTTTATAATATTTTTCACTTTAAAAATGTAAAAATTTGGTTCAACAACTGCAGAGGTACATAAATGATAATGGAAGATATTGGTTTTTTGTTTGTTACCGTTTTTTTGATTATTGTATTGCTTTTAGCTAAATTTTAATACATTCCCCAATTGTACCACTCTTCAAATAGGTTATTTTTGCCGAATCAAATTATAGCGAAATGATCCTCGACATATTTATTGCCGCCCTTTGGAGCATTTCTCCTCTCGGGGAAGCTAAAGTGGGCATTCCATACGCCCTCTTGAATGGAGTAAATATTTATTTGGCATTCTTTGTATGTTTTTTCGCGAATGTTCTGGTCTTTCCGATAATGACTTTTTTTCTTGATGTTGTGAATCGTTATTTTATTCGGTGGTATCACTATAAAAAGGCCGCAATATTTGTAGCCCGACGCGCAAAAGCCGGGGCAGGAAAAAATGTGAAGAAATATGGTTTTTGGGGCCTGATGATCTTTGTACTGATTCCCATTCCAGGAACTGGGGTTTATGCGGGAACCATTGCGGCATATCTTTTTGGGTTGCAACGAAAACAGGCTTTTTTGGCAAATACAATAGGGATATTCTTTTCGTGCGTCATTGTGTGGGCCACCACCTTAGCGGCAATGGAAGGATTTAATTAGGGAAGTAAAATTTGATAAAGGGGGATGACCATTTTAATTCTCGTTAGTTGGTTACTTCCCGATGCAAAAATTCGCAAAAAATATTTCCCAATAGCTCGTCGTTGGTATCTTTATCCAAAATCTCTCTGAATTAGTAAAGCGTCTGTTGGATTTATTATACTATCAGATTGCAATTCAAGTTATTACATTCCTGAATTTTCATGATTTCTTTCAAATCTTTCAACAGCGAACTATATTAGTGGGTATTTTAGTGGGTATTAGTGTCGATAAGTTTTAGTATAATTCATTATTTTCATTGGGATTGATTATTAAATTAATCCTAAATCCGCTATATTTTTTTTAATTTTAATTATATTATCAAAATAATTTTAAACCCTATATGTTAAAACAATTGACAAAATCTGAAGAACTTCTTGAGAGAAGAAAAAAAGTGGTTGCCAACGGCGTGGGCGTGTTCAATACCAGCACGGCAAAGTCAGCAAAAGGCGCCATTATAATTGACGAAGACGGCCGCGAGCTGATTGACTTTGCTGGAGGAATTGGTGTTGTAAATGCTGGTCATTGCCCCGAATCGGTAGTAAAAGCAATACAGGAACAGGCAGAAAAATATATCCATACCAGTTTTAATGTTGTTACTTATGAGCCTTATATTGAACTTTGTGAAAAACTGGTTGAATTACTTCCACACGGCGAGCATACCAAGGCAATGCTCGTGAGTACAGGGGCAGAAGCGGTTGAAAATGCAATAAAAATAGCCCGCCAAGCGACAAAGAGGGAGGCCGTTTTATGTTTTACCGATGCCTTTCACGGACGTACGCTTATGGCCTTGACCCTTACCAGTAAAATAGATTATAAAATAAACTGTGGTCCATTTGCACCAGAAGTATACAGGCTTCCGTTCCCTAATTTTTACCGTTATCATGGCGAATTGGATATGGACGCTTTTGTGGAAAAGGAGCTGGAACGACTTTATGAAAGTGCCAAAAATCTTGTGGATCCCAATAATCTGGCTGCAGTGATTTTGGAACCCGTTCAAGGTGAAGGTGGATTCAATCCAGTTCCCCAAAAATATTTTGAAGGGTTACGAAAATTCTGTGACAAATATGGCATTATGCTTATTGTAGACGAAATACAGAGTGGTTTTGGCCGTACGGGAAATTGGGCCAGTTGGCAGAATTACAATATAACCCCGGACATCAGTACTTACGCAAAATCACTCGGCTCTGGAATGCCAATCGCCGCTATTTTGGGTAGGGCAGAAGTAATGGATGCTGCAGGTCCCAGTACCATCGGCGGAACTTATATTGGCAACCCCGTCTGTTGCGCCGCTGCTTTGGCAACAATTCAGTTTATGAAGGACAATAACCTCAATCAACGTGGGGTAGAAGTTGGTAAAATTATTGAGGAAAGGTTTAATTCACTACAAAAAAAATATGAGCAAGTGGGCGATGTTCGCGGAATGGGCGCTATGATGGCGATGGAATTTGTAAAAAACGGCGATCCCCGTCAGCCCGACGGAGAACTCTGCGGCCAAATAGTAAAAAACTGTGCAGAAAATGGACTTATAATCATAAACGCCGGAACTTTCAAAAACATTATCCGCGTATTGTGTCCTTTGGTAATAACCGATGAACAGCTTCACAAAGGCCTTGACATACTTGAAAACGAACTAGAAAAACTAACCCAAAACATTATATGAATCCATTTACAATTGCAGGTATCCAAATGAGGGTTTCCGCCACCCAGAGTAATCTGGAAATGATGAAGTTAAAACTCGATATTACCATGCACTTGTACCCTTCGGTACAATTGGTTGTGTTCAGCGAACTATGTGCCTATGGCCCATTGACGTACTATGCACAGGAAGTCCCTGGCGAATTTGAAAAGGAAATGCGCGCCATGGCCAAAAAATACGGAATATGGCTTTTACCGGGTTCCATTTTTGAAAAGGATGGAGATAAAATTTACAATACTGCCACAGTAATAAACCCTCAAGGCGAAATTGTGAAACGTTACCGCAAAATGTTTCCGTTTTATCCATTTGAAGTGGGCATAACCCCGGGCGATGAATTCTGCACTTTCGAAATTCCGAATGTTGGCATTTTTGGGGTTTCAATTTGTTATGATATGTGGTTCCCGGAAACCAT
>JBBQUI010000095.1:0-10732 GCA_038212575.1 Flavobacteriales bacterium | reverse complement strand
AAATTTGTAACTCTCGATGGCGTTGAGCGCGAACTTCACGAAGAAGATCTTATGATTTGCGATGCCGAAAAACCCATGTGTATTGCCGGCGTTTTTGGTGGAATTAGCAGTGGTGTCACAGAAAACACTTCAAGCATATTTTTAGAAAGTGCTTATTTTAATCCCGTGAACATTCGCAAAACTGCAAAACGCCATGGGTTAAGCACAGATGCATCTTTTCGTTTTGAAAGAGGGATTGATCCAAACATTGCCGATTATGCACTCCGCCACGCTGCTATTTTGATACTTCAAGTAGCTGGAGGACAAATAACCAGTGACCTGATTGATATTTACCCAAAGAAAATAGAAGATCACCAAGTGTTCCTAAATTTCGAAAAGACAAACAAACTTATTGGTGAGGAAATTCCAAAGGAAACTATAAAAGAAATTCTTACTTCGCTTGAAATGAAGATTACGAACATAACCGAAACTGGGCTGGGGATGACCATTCCCGCCTATCGAAATGATGTTACTCGCGATGTGGATGTGATTGAGGAAATTCTTCGCGTTTATGGTTACAACAACATAAAATTCACCCAAAAACTCAATGCTTCTATTTCTACAGTTTTGCCCGGTGAGGATTATGATGTTCAAAACAAAATCGCGTTACAATTGACCGGAATTGGTTTTCACGAAATGTTGAACAACTCGCTTACCAATCCAAAATATATTGAGTTGAGCGAAACCATCAAAGAAAATTACAACGTAACTATTCTTAATCCTTTAAGCAACGATCTTTCCGCAATGCGCCAATCCATGTTATTTTCTGGATTGGAAGCGATTGAATACAACAGCAATCGGAAAAACAGCGATTTAAAATTGTTTGAATTCGGAAAAACCTATCATAACTTTCCTGGCGGAAGAACGGAACCCAAACATCTTTCTCTCTTCATCACAGGATTAAAGACTGAAGGAAACTGGGCAATTCCAAATACAAAGAGTAATTTTTTCTTCGGAAAAGGAACTGTTGCCGCCATTATGGAACGCTTAGGGCTTGACGCCTATACCGAAGAAACTCCCGAAAACGATATTTTTTCTGAAGCAATCGCCTTCAAACGAAATAAAGAAACCATCGTTGAGTTTGGAATTGTGAATAAGAGAATAACCAATGAACTTAACGTTGACGCAGAAGTCTTTTACGCAGATTTCAATTGGGATGCGGTATTGAAACAAATTTCGGTTAAAAATTTTAAATTGAAACCGATTGCAAAATTCCAATCTGCCCAACGCGATTTTGCTTTGTTGCTTGACAATTCAATACAGTTTGGAGACTTGCGGGATGCTGCACTTAATACGGAGAAAAAGTTTCTGAAGGGTGTTACACTTTTTGATGTTTATAAAGGCAAAAACCTGCCTGAGGGGAAAAAGAGTTATGCGCTAAGCTTCACCATTCAAGATGAAGAAAAAACGTTGACCGATAAACAAATTGACAAGATTATGGGCAAACTTCAGCAAAAGTTTGAAACAGATTTTGGAGCAGTGCTTCGATAAAAAAAAATTAGCAATAAAAAAACAGCGACCTTTTGAGTCGCTGTTTTCATTTTATTCAATTGGGGATTTGAGACAATATTATTTTGGCAAAGCCACGCTATCAATTACGTGAATCACACCGTTTGCTTGGTTAACATCTGCAATAGTTACAGTTGCCATTCCTCCATTTTCATCCATTAGCATTACGTTTTTACCCTTCATCATTGCGGTCAAAGTTCCACTGCTCACGGTTTTGTAAGTTGCTTTTCCGTTTCCTTTTTTTATGTCCATCATGATATCAGAAGCACTGTGTTTTCCAGCAACTACGTGATAGGTAAGAATGGTCTGCAATTTTGTTTTGTTTTCTGGTTTTAGCAAAGTTTCAACTGTTCCCTTTGGAAGTTTTTCAAAAGCCTCGTTTGTTGGTGCAAAAACCGTAAATGGTCCATCGCTTTGAAGTGTTTTCACTAAATCTGCTGCTTTTACCGCTGCAACAAGTGTTGTGTGGTCTTTAGAATTAACCGCATTTTCAACGATGCTTTTGCTTGGGTACATTGTTGCGCCACCAACCATAACTGTTTTTTCATCTTTCATCATTTTGCCCTGTGCAAAAATAGATGATGTTCCGGCCACAAGGGCGATTGAAAATAATGCTGCTGTAATAATTTTTGATTTCATAATAATGTGATTTTAGTTTTATGTTTATGTTTATGTTTATGTGCATATAAACGAAAGTCCGGAAACTGTGGTTTCGCAATTTCCGGACTTTAGGATTTTTTTAACTTTAATCGTTTATTATTCCGATGGTGGAAAAACTATTCCATCCACTATATGAAAAAAGCCATTTTTATGATAGAAATCTGGTGCTATTATTCTAGCAATATTATTATGCTCATCAATCAAAATTAACTGTCCAGCTTCCTCTTTTATTGCCAATCTTTGCCCTTCAACAGTAGTTAAATAGGCTTTTCCGCCATTTTTCTCAACGGCAGTTTTAAGACTGTTGCTATCCAGTCTTCCGGGCACGGCCAAATATTTCACGATTGAACTCACCAATTTATTATTTCCCAAAATTGAATCTCTGCTCTTTTTGGGCAAATTCATAAAAGCTTCATCAGCTAAAGCAAAAATAGTTACCATTTCTTGGCCCTCCAGCTTTTTCCGTAACGGATCGTTTTTTAATATTTTGGCCAAAATGGTAAAATCTGGAGCCTCTTCAATATTTTCAAAAAAAGTTTTACTTGACGTAAAATTGCTTTCGCCCAACACTTTGGAAACCTCAGCATTTTTAGTTGAAATGTATTTTTGTGCCGAAACAGTAGCTCCAAAACAAACCATAAAAAGTAATAGAAATGTATTCTTGAGTTGCATAAAAAAAATTTAAGATTGTAAATATAACAAATACGTAGCCAATAATCTTTTAAACGCTAAACCATCGGTAAAATTTAAAATTTTCATCAAACTATGTTAAATAGTTGTTTTGAAAAATTGTAGGATGTAAATTTATTTTCGAAAAAAAATGTCGATTATGTTTTCGCGTACCAATATTGAAAAACAGTTGCTAAAATACCGTTCTAAAAGAATTGATGAGCAACTTATTATGGAGGAAGTGCAGCGTATATTTTCTGAAAATGAAAAGGAACGCAGTGAGATTATTTCCACGTTAACAGAAGTATCCGCGGAAATTGAAAACAATTTCAACTTTGACTTGCTTAATACCGAACACATTTTTCATATTGAAGATATTAAAAAGCTGTGCATCATTTATAGGTTACGTTTTTTGGATTCACGTTATTTTAAAGGAAATTTTCCTGAAGAGGCTATTTCAGAAATAAGGAATCTCGAAAAAAATCACGACATTACTTTGAAAAATTTCAAAATCGTTGCCCCCGCGAAGCTTATGAAACTTGAAAATGCAGATGATCCATTGCTTTTTGCACCCATGGGAAATGATTATTTTTATTTGATTCACAAATGGGGAAACGACTTGCATCCTTTCAGAAAACTATTGATGTGGCCTTATAAAAATTTTGAAAATTTGGTTTTTACGGTTGCCGTGCTCAGTTTTTTAATAACTGCTCTAATGCCCATACAATGGTTCACTCCCAACGCAAACTTTCAGGAATATTTATTTCTATTCCTAATTATTTTTAAGGGTGTGGGCGGAATGGTAATCTTTTATGGATTTTCAAAAGGGAAAAATTTCAACGGCGCCATTTGGAACAGTAAATATTATAATGCCTGAATTCAGTGTTCAGTGTTCAGTGTTCAGTGTTCAGTGTTCAGTGTTCAGTGTTCAGTAAAATAAATAACTTAATAACCCAATAACCTATTAACTCAATAACTTATTAACTCAATAACTTAAAAAAATGTCAGAAAACACAGAAGAAACAGTTCGTATATATACCGGTTCAGATATTATGGCCGAAGCCCTCGTGGGAAGATTGGAAGAAGTAAACATTACACCGATACTTCGAGAAGACCAACAAAGTGGGGTTATGTTTGGCTCTGGAAACAAATTTGACGATCAAGTACGCATTTTTGTTCGGAAAGATGAGCTTGCTATAGCACAACCAATTGTAGATGCTTTTTTGAAGGAAATAGAAGAATGAATTAGTAGCGTTCAGTGTTCAAGTGAAAAATATGAGTCTGAATAACATACCGAGAATTATTGGAGAATACGACAGCGGAAAAAAAGGGCCATTGCTTTTTATAACTGGCGGCGTGCACGGTAATGAGCCGAGCGGAATAATAGCTTTGCAGAAAGTTTTTGAAATTCTGAAAAATGAAAAGCCCAATATAATAGGAAAAATTGTGGGCGTTTCTGGCAATCGGGAAGCTTTACTGAACGGAGTCCGCTATATTGATGAAGACTTGAATCGCACATGGACTGTGGAAAATATTGCTTCGGGGAAAAAAGATTCCCACGAAAAAAAGGAAATGTTTGAGATAATTGATGTCTTGAAAAAATATCCCGAAAAGGATTTCACAAAACGTATTTTTCTGGACTGCCACACCACCTCTTCTACGAGTGAGCCGTATATTTCTGTGCAGGAAGTAAATGACAATGATGCATGGGCACATAAATTTCCTACCTATATTATTCGCGGATTTTCAGATATTGTTTTGGGATGTATTGACCATTACGAAAGCAGGATAGGAATTACGGGCTTTGTTTTTGAAGGCGGGCAGCACGACAGTAAGATTTCAGAAAAAAACCACGAAGGGATTATCTGGTTGGCGCTTCAGAATGCTTGTGAACTTAGTCTTGATTCATTAAAAAAATATCCCGAAGCCGCCAAAATGCTGGAAGAAAAAAGAAAAGACCGTAAAACTTTCGAAATAAAATACCGTCACGGGCTTAATAACGGTGATAATTTCAAAATGGAACCCAGCTACAGCAATTTTCAGAAAATAAAAAAGGGGGAGTTATTGGCGAAGCAAAACGGAAAAGAAGTACGGAGTGAATGGAATGCGTATATTTTTATGCCCCTCTACCAGAGCCAAGGGAACGATGGATTTTTTGTAGTGGAAGAAGTTTGTTAATTAATTTTAAAAAATCACGAATCTAGGGTTAAAGATTGCTAATTGATTTACTTGAGAATTTATAAACCTTTATTTTGAAACTATGGAAAAAATATTAGTAGCAGGTGCAAACGGCACCACAGGAAAAAAGATAATTTCAATTTTAAAGGAATCCAATAAATATGAACCGATTGCGATGGTTCGTAAAGAAGAGCAAGCTTTACATTTTAAAAATGAAGGCGTAGAAACAATTCTTGCAGACCTTGAAAATGATGTGAGCCAAACCACAAAAGGTATTGACCGAGTAATCTTCGCAGCGGGATCTGGAGGAAAAAAAGTTAAGGAAGTTGATCAGGAAGGTGCCAAAAAACTTATGGATGCATCTAAAAAAGATGGAGTAAGGAAATTTGTAATGCTTAGCTCCATGGGAGCCGACAACCCTGAAAAAGCAGAAGAATTGAAAGATTACTTAAAAGCGAAACACAATGCAGATGAATATTTAAAACAATCTGGCGTTGAATACACTATTGTTCGCCCAGGTTCTTTGAATAATGAAGATGGAAACGGAAAAATTGATTTGGACAACAAACTGAATAAGCGCGGTGAAATCTCCCGTGGTGATGTAGCTGAAACCTTAGTTGGCTCTCTTGATGAATCCGTAGCCAAAAACAAAACTTTTGAGATTTTGAAAGGTGACACTTATATTAAAGCTGCGCTGGAAAAGATTTAAAAATTCAAAATATACTATAAAACAAAAAGCACGTGTTTAAATTCACGTGCTTTTTTATGAAGGGCCGTTGACAGAAAATTATTCAGATTTCCAAAGTAATTTCTGTGCTGTTCCGTGATCGCCCAATTGATAAACGCTTATTGACGCAGCTTTGAATTGGATTGGTTTAAAAACCTTCTGTGCTAAACTGTCCAACAAAGTTTTTTGCGCAACACCAAGACTTATGTGCGGATCAAAATTTTCATAACTATATTTCTCCACAAACTCGGGAACATATTCTAAGGTGGACTTACTGATTGAGCTGTCGTCGGGATTTTGCACGAAGGAAGTTTCGGAGCCGTTTTCTACAATATATGGTTTTACGAGCTCGATGGTTTTTTTATGGATTTCCTGTAATGGAGCTGTCTTTTCAATACGCACCATTGCAAAACTTTCTTCTTTTTCTTCGTAATAAAAAAGGGTTTCAGCTTTCAGGGAATCCTGAGAAATAGTCCTGTATAAACCTTCCAAAGCTTTGTTCACTTTTGGCAAATCACTTTCGTTAATGAAACACTGCAAAAGCGTGATATGCGGCACGTGATTTTCATCAAGTTTTATTGTTTCAGGATTGTTTTGATTTATGAGCGAATTCAACTCAAGCGCTTGTGCATACATTTCTTCCGAAGGAATTAATAACACATCTATGGCAATTATTTTTTTCTTCATTGGACCGCATGACAGAAGCACCAAACAAAAAGCAACTGCGCATGCATATTTATGCATACCTAAAATCTAGCTACTCTACAATCAATTTTATAGTTTGCTCCGAAGAACCGCTGTCTAATTTCAGTAAATAAATTCCATTGGACAGATTGTGGTTCCAAGTCAATTCTCCACTTGGGTTTGTCCACATGTTTTGCATCAGCTTTTGCCCAGTAATGCTGAAAACTGTAGTTGTTAAATTTTGTGTTGAAGCATTGTTCGGAATTAGGATATTGATGGTTTTTTGAACTGGGTTTTGGGCAAGGATAAACTGATTTGAAAATTGATTTTCTCCAACAGAAATTAAACCGTCCCTTATTTCATCTAAAGCAAACTGGGCGCTTTCAGCAGTTACAGTAACGTGTGGCTCATTTTCGTTAGGAATGTAGAAATTCACAAAAGGAGAGTCATTCAAATTTGGCGTAGCAAACCAATCTGGATTGTCTATTGCCAAAGAACTCATAGTTGGAATAAAAGAATAAAGATCTTGCTGCAGCGCGTTTATAAAATCTATCAAAACTGGGTTTCCGCCACCATCACCAAGGGCATCGCTGATACTACCTGTTCCACCGGGAGAACTATCTACACCATCGCTACTACTTGGCGATTGTGAAATTGTTTGGTAGGTGCTTATTGGGAAACCAAAAAAGTTGACAGTAACATCTGTAACCGTGTTTGTCTGATTTGCAGCTGGAGTGAATTTTAGTGCTACATCTATATCGGTAGTGGCGTCAATTGTCAAGTTGGTGTCAACAACAGTAATCCCGGGACTGCCAGTGGTTGTACCGTTTCCGCTACCGTTTATCATTGTTACGTTGCGAACATTTGTTGGAAAACCTAGTGCATCCAACTCTGCCTGAAATTCATTTCTAAAATCCGGAGCGCCCAAGGGCAATAATTTGGTAGGGTCTTGTTCATAAGTTGATCCCGCCAAAAGATGGCCAAGCAGATGATCAACAAGCATTTCTTTGGCGGCAGGGGAATTTAATAATTGATCAACAACCTGTTGTGCGGTAGGATCGCCCACTTGATCTGCAAAATAGTTTATTAAATATTGCAGGCTGATAGGAATGTTTGCTCCGCGATGTGGAGAATCAAAAGAAATATAAAGACGCGTTTCGGAATTGAGACTGTTGTCTTCCATATATGAAAGTGCGTAGCGGGCTATGAGACCGCCCATACTTGGGCCGAGCACTACTAGTTCGTTATCGCCTACTTTGTCTGCGTTTAATTGCTGGATCATTGCTATCAAAACCATGGCGTTGCGCTGAATATAATCGCCACCGCCATCTATATCTTTTCCGTCTGTATTGTAAAGTGGGGCGTTTAGGATTACAATATCAAAACCTTCATCGCGGAGAATATCCGCTAGGTTTTGTCCATCAAAACTTAAACTTGCGTAAAGACCGCCGATATCCCTAGAATCTCCCGGATCGAAACCATCGAGGACGATGATTGGGTTGTCCAGCACGCCATCTACATTATCTAAATAGATTTCGTATTCGCCTTGTCCGAAATAGGCCTGACTTTCATCATAGCCCTGGTAGGCAATGTTTGCGGTGATGGTTTCAACCACCATGCTTTCAGGGTATATTGCACCTTCAGGAATATTTTGAAAACGTATTTGGGCGAAGGTGAATTGTGTGGTAAGGATTAATAGGAATATGTAAAAGTTTTTCATTGGTAGGTATTTTGCTTTGGAAAGGTAGTGAAAATTTGGTTGTCTATTTTGGATTTTTGATTTCTGGGCTTTAGTTGTTATTACAATATTAAATTTAAAAATATATTAATTTAAAAGTATGAGGAAACTTGAAAGAAATAACATTATTTTATGACACCATTTTAATAATTTTGCCATTTGTCGAAAAAATTGATTCACTTGTCGATTGAAAGTTATTTTTTTGTACATTTAGACTCCTCCCCAGTTATTTAGCTAATTAAATTATTGTTTAACTAAATACTGTTATTATGAAAACCAAATTATTCTTCAGATTACTTTTTTGTACATTTATGCTAAATGTATTTTTATGAACGCACAGCAAGAATTTATTTGTGCAACACCGGATGGCACCGCACCAAGCCAACCTGGGGCATATAGCTTTGCTGACGATATTCCAACATTAGAGAACTTTACCCCTGTTGTCTTTAATGTTTTCTTTTGGGGGATTAACGATAATAATGGCTACAGCGCATTTCCATTAACAGAAAATACTGCCCTTTCTGCAGTAGCTAAAATGAATATTGAATTTAACCAATTCGGTATCTTTTTTAAATATTACGGGATGGATTTTATTGATTCCGATCAATACTATATTGTTGACCGTGGCGCAGGAGAACTGTATGGCCATGCAAGCATTTTTGATTATGTTAGGGCCAACAACCTTAGAAAAACCGATGCCTTTAACATTTATGTGCCCTACTCAACCTTGGGTTTTGCTGGAGCAGCAGAAGAACGTAAAAGAGTTAATATGGTAATGAATGGATTTAGTATTATAAATAGCCATACTTTACTTAGCCATGAAACAGGACATTGCTTTAATTTAAAACACACTTTTGTTAATTGGCATGATAATGCTTGTGAACACGTTACAAGAGACATAACAAACCAACATTATAATGCCGATAAAAGAGGCGATAGTATTACCGATACTGCCGCTATGCCAGACTTTAAGGATGAACATTATTGGGAACTAAGAGATATGGGATATACCCCTGAGGAAGCAGATTCTTTGGCTATTCCATATAAATATATTGATCCCGTGACTTTTGAATATACAGGCACTGGGGATGATTGCCTAAATCCTCCAGTCGCTTATGACATTTTTCCAATTGATGTAAAAAACATCATGTCCTATAGCCCCGCTGCTCCACAATATTCAAAAAAGTTTACCACTGGGCAAAAGATTAGAATGCACGAAGCCATACTTGAAGATTCGTATGACGAATTTGGGGCGGCAACAACAACTTTCGCAACACTCTATGAGCCTTATAAGGGAAGCTATCCATTATATTACCCACACCCACAACCATGGCCAATGCCCATGTTCCAACCCGGATTTACTTATGATTTTATAGAATGTTGTTGCGAATATATTCAGCCTGCTGAATACGGTGATCCAAACTTTAGCGTAGAGCCAGGTCATGTTGTAAAACATGTAGATAAGTATTTGACCCTTTACAACCAGATTTATCATCCAAACCATTCGGCGATAATTATCCACGAAATAGATCAGGCTTTTGGAGCTACTTCAGTCCAAAAATGTTATGATAATTATCAAACACCACCGATACTGGGAGGAAAGGTTATCCGGTTTAACGATAATATTTTAAATGCCAATGTTACAATTACCCAAAAAGACTCTACTCAGATTACAGACCCTCAATTAATACCAAACTTAGATAATGGTCTTTATAAAATAGAGACAAATTATGGCAATGGGGTTGATGAAGAGACGGTAATTTACAAAACAGGAAATTGATAACCCAAAACTAAAGGACAGCCTCAAATTTTGGGGCTGTTTATTTATAAAAAATTATGATAAAATATACATATATAATTGCTATTATTCTATTTAACCTGAAAAGTGCAGCCCAATTTGGTCCCCAACAAATTATTACAACAGAAGCACATTTGCCAGTAAGGGTAGTATGCGATGATATTAATGGTGATGGAAACTTAGATGTAGCAATAGCTTCAAGATCTTTGGCAACTCCATACAATCTCGCTTGGTTAGAAAACATAAATGGCAATGGAGATTTTGGAGCCATAAATTTAATTGGTACGATGAGTGAAACTTATAGAATTAACTTAGCAGATTTAGATAATGATGGGGATTTGGACGTTATTGGAGCCACTGTTTTTGTAGATATTGTTTCTTGGTATGAAAATTTGGATGGCTTAGGCAATTTTGGCCCAGTAAATATAATTTCGAATACCGCAGATGGTGCACATGATGCTATTGGAGCAGATATAGATAATGATGGCAATATGGATGTTGTTTCAGCGTCAAATAACTCTGGCTTAGCTTGGTATGAAAATCTTGATGGACAAGGAAATTTTAGTGCTCCAAAAATAATCAATAATATAATTACCAGTTCACGCTCCGTCATTGCAACCGATTTGGATGGTGATGGGGATATGGACATTTTGGGCAATGGCGGACAACCCGCCCAAATATTCTGGATGGAAAATATGGATGGGCAGGGTACTTTTGGAACAATGCATAT
>JBBQUI010000094.1:0-10762 GCA_038212575.1 Flavobacteriales bacterium | reverse complement strand
CCAGGACAGCATATTCAGCAGTTGTCCTTTTATTATAAAAGAAGATAAGTTTGGAGGCAAGCAAATAGCAATAAATCATTTCACCGTTTTGAAAAATTTCATGAAGGGGAAAAAAACATTTGGAGAAAGTTTGAACCTTCGTAAACTGATTGAAAAAACCCTTACAGAAAATGAATTCAATAATTTGAAGGCTTCCGAAAAAGATGTGGTGGTAACGGTATCTAATCTTTCACTAAATCAAGTGGAATATAAATCGGTAAATGATTTTGAGTATAAGGATTTTTTAGATTGGATTTGGATTTCTTCAAATTTCACGCCTTTTATGAGTTTGGTAAAGAAGGACGGATGCGAATATGCCGACGGGGGTTTCGGCAGCATGGTGCCTATTGAAGAGGCTATAAACAGAGGCGCCACAACTATTGATGTGATTGTTTTGGAAACAGAGGTTACATATTACAACCGTCTTCCTTCAAAAAATGTGTTTTCATTGCTTACGAATATGCACAGTTATATGGCGGACCGAATAGAAAAGCAGAATATCCGCATCGGGAAATTCGTGGCTACCAATAAAGATGTTATTATCAATTTGTATTATACGCCCACGGTTTTAACGACCAATTCTTTGATTTTTGATAAAGAAATGATGAGCAAATGGTGGGAGCGTGGCTATGAATTTGCAGATCAAAAAAATAGTGAATTGAACGAAATAAAAACCAACGATGTTTAGGTTTGGGTTTAGGGGGATTTCCCCCTTTTTTTAAGTGTTTTCCCTGTTTTCAACACAGTATATTTTTTTAATTGTATTATTATCAGGGCTTTAAAACTATCTGTATATTTTACATTTAAAAGTATAGTTTTAAATTCCTGTTTTTGTAATTACATTTATACCACAACCTTAAAAAATTTTATTATGACCACAAAAATGACCAACCGAATCATGTTATTGATTTTTGCCAATTTAATGCTCGTTAGTTGTCAAGAGCAAACTTCACAAAAAGAGTCACTTTATGAAGGGCCCCCAACAGGACATATAATTTCAGTAGAACGTGCTGGGGAAATGTATGATGCCTATTCGCAAAGACGTGTTCCGATTATCCAAAAATATGAGGACAGCATTGCTCCTGATTCTTCAAAATTTACACCCACGCGTTACGCAGAGTATGACCTTAAAACCATAAAACAATACATTGCTTATATAGAGCACGAAGCCGGACAAGCGAATGTAGATATCAATACGTTGCGTTTCTACCTTTCCAACTATCCAAACAGCGATAAATTCCCAAACGGAGATGCTGTGAAATACCCAAGGAGAAATAGCTTTTTTGTAGTGCCAACAATGGCTTATGAAGGAAAAAACGTAGGTTTTTCAATTGAAGAAGTGGATGGAAAATACACGGCAGTGCCAATCAATAGAGGTACTTCGGCTCAAGAAGAAAACCCGGCTAAAAGTCAAGCTGATTCTACAGGACAAATGAATGAAGCTGGGTTTTTTATGTTAAACGCTACAACCGTTCAAGGTGGTAGTAGCAGTTTGATTTTAAATGATTCCAATCTAGCCCCACCTCCACCTATTGATGATTTTGGCGGTAATAATTAAGTCCTTCAGATTTTCTTGGAAACAGTTTTAAAAATACTTGGAAATACCTATATGGCACTGTATGTCATTGTGTTCCTTGTTGCTATTGTTAGATTTCCACTTTATAAAAATACTCCATTAAAGTATTTGCCAATTATTCTTTTTTTTACAATTGCAACAGAATATGTGGGGTATTTTACAAAGTATGATTATCTATTTGTTAACCAAATTATTTATAACACTTATTATTTAATCCATTTTTCATTTTTCTTTTATGTTTTTATGGAGATGATTGATGATGCTAAGTTTAAAAAATATATTAAAATAGGCATTGGAATTTTTTGGTTGATTTTTTTAAGTGATTTAGTGTTTACGGGTATTTACGAAGAACCTTTTGCTAGAACATATATTGCAGGGGCGGGAATATTGGTTTTCTGTATCATTCTTTATTATATAAACATTTTACAATCATCCCGGGTCCTTGTCGTAAAAAATGATCTTTTGTTTTGGGTAAGCGTTGGTCTCTTTTTGTTTTATATTGGCTATATTCCCATAAAAATTATCAAAACATGGTTTTATAAATCCAGCGACTTTTTTGATTTTTTATTGCTCATACAGTTTTCGCTCATTACTATTATGTATTTATTCTTTTTGACAGGGTTTTTATGGATGAAAAAGAGATCATAATAATAACGGCAATAGCCATTCCCGTAACACTGGTAATTGTTGTTATCGTGTTATTCACTGTTTTTGCCCGTAGGAAGAACAGATTACTACAAGAGCAGGAAGAGGCCAAAAAAGCTTTTGACCGAGAATTGACAGAATCGCAAATTGAAATCCGAGAAGAGACACTCCGCAACATCAGTTGGGAACTGCACGACAACATTGGGCAATTGATGACGCTTGCTAAAATACAAGCCCAAATGGCGCAGGAGAAACCCGAAATGATGGCTGAGGTTTCAGAAACCATAGGCATGGGTATTGATGAACTTCGAGCACTTTCCAAATTGATAAATCCCGAAGCCTTGAAAAGCCTTAGTTTGAAGGAAGCTGTTAGTTTGGAAATAGAGCGGTTCAATAGATTAAAATTTATTGAAGCACAATTAACCATCAATGGAACAGTGGTGCCAATTGAAGCAAATACCCAGATTATTCTTTTTAGAATTTTACAGGAATTTTTTTCGAATACAATAAAACATTCAAAAGCCTCCACCCTAAAGGTCGTGCTCAATTATTCAGATAGTGAATTGACCATTACTGCCGAAGACGATGGAGTGGGGTTTGAAAAAAGTGATGATTTTATGGGAATTGGATTGAAAAATATGAAAACACGCGCAAAGCTTATCAATTCAACTTTGACTATAAATTCAGCAAAAAATGAAGGCACTGCATTGCACTTAAAATACAAATTTGCCTAAAAGCAATTTCAATAGTTTGAAAATTTAAAAATTGATTTTATAATGAATTACTCGGTAGTAGTTGTTGATGACCATTTTTTGCTTTCCCAGGCAATCGGCGGCTTGGTTCAAGATTTCAAAAATTTCAAGGTTGTGTACTTATGCAAAAATGGACAGGAATTAATGGATAAATTTGAAGACCCTAAAAACATTCCAGATTTGGTATTGATGGATATAAAAATGCCCATTCTAAATGGAATAGAAACAACTGAACAGCTCAGAAACAAATACCCTAAGGTAAAAGTACTTGCCCTTTCCATAGAAGAAGATGAATATACGATTTTGAAAATGCTTCGTGCTGGCGCAAGGGGCTATTTGCTGAAAGATACCAAAAAAGATATTCTCGAAGAAGCATTATTGCAAGTCATGGAAAATGGTCATTACTATACAAATACTGTTTCGCAAATACTCATGGAATCTTTGGAAAAAGATATCGATACCGAGTTAAAAGAAAAAGAAATAGAGTTCATTAAACTTGCGTGTACTGAAATGAACTACAAGCAAATTTCCGAAGCAATGTTCTGCAGTTATAAAACCGTTGAGGGTTACAGGGACTCGTTATATAAAAAACTAGGAATAAAAAACAGAATCGGTTTGGTCCTTTTTGCCATCCATCACAATATGTTTACGCCCTAAATTTTAAAAAAGTTCGCTTACTTCGTTTTTTAAATAAGCCAACGCCTTTTGCGAAGGGGAAATTTCTTCCATGAAATTTTGGAGAAGCCATGTCCGCATTTTGTCAACATTTCCATCTTTTTCATGCATTGCCCCTTGTCGGATAATGTGAATGGTAGCATTCTTGGCGGCGTTAATTAAATTCCAACATTCAGGGGTAACATAGATTTGTTGCGTAAGATTATGTTCGTATTCCTGCTCAATATTTTTTACCAGCAAGTTTTCATAATCGTCTTTTGAATCAGAAAACGGTTTAACCCGCACTAATAATTTGTTGAGGTCAATTCGCTCCAAAAAAAGTGTGATACGCTCATAGGCCTGCAAACGGAGCGGTAAAACTTGTTTTTGGGCTTCCTTTTGAACCAAATATCTTCTTCGGCCTTCCTCATTGGCGGTATGGCCTTTAAAAAAATAATAGGCAATAACGCCCACAACAATTGCGGGTAAAAGGTAGGCTACATAACTAATAATTTGGGTTGCTTCTTCCATAAATTTTTTTAAAGGTGAACAAACTTAATGTGTTTTTGGCAGCTTTACAAATATTCACTGGTTGAATGAAACCCTTGTTTTGTTTCTCGAAACACCTACGTAATCAAATTGAGCTTGTAAAAAACAGGGAAGAACTTGAACTTAGGGTAAACAAATTTGCAAAGACATGCGAAATTGGAAAATCAGTAACCAATTAAATATTTTAAAGATGAAAACAAAATTACTCACTCTGTTATTGCTTTTGACCCTTCATGGACCCGTTTGGTGCCAATTTCAAACAAACGTTTCGGTAGCTGGTATGATATATCACGATGTATGCGTAGAACCTCTATCTTATAACAATCCGCCAACCACGGATTATTTAGTGGCGGGAAATCTTTTTGACCCTGCACTTCAAACAGAACGGGCATTCATAAAAAAAGTGAATGAAAACGGAACCGTAATCTGGAACAATACCTATCAGGATGCTTCGTCTCCCCATTTTCGGATTCTTGATATTGTAAGTTATTTGGATTTAATCTTTGCTACCGGCTATATGGATATCGCTGGAGTTAGAAAGGTTTTTTTGGCACAATTTGATGCGCTTAACGGAAATTTCCTTCAAGCAAACTATTACGATATTTTAGGCCCAAGTGTAAACAGTACAGGATTGCACATTAGTTTTTCCGATAGTGATGCCAATGGGGATACCACACCAGATCCGGGGTTCGTCATTGCGGGTTATTGGAGCCAATGCTATAATGTAGATATAAATTGCCCTTTGAACATTGGGTTTGTGCTGCGTACCGATTTTGCCTTAAATGTACTTTGGACAGTAGAAACAGATGCACCAAATAATGTAAATACCTTGGACTACGATTTTGTAAACAGTATAACCGAAACAAACGATGGATTTTTTCTAACAGGCAGTGCCACTTGGGAAGATGTGCCAAGCAATAACGCACAACAAGTTGTCCTGGCCCACAAACTCGATTTTCAGGGCACTATGCTTTGGGATCGAAGCTATGTTTTTGGCAACGCAAACGATGTGAGTGTCGATGCTCACTATGACGTGGTAACAGACGAAATATACATGCTTGCCAATTACTCATCCTCGCATTATTTCGGCATTACAGTTTTTGATAATAATGGCACTTACGACAGTAGCCGTTCTTGGTATGCAGATGATCAGAATAATCTGAACATGTATGGATTTACATTAATGTCATCTTTTAATAGCCCCAACAACCTTGTTATTTCTGGTTATGACAGAGATGAAAACTGGAATATAGGTTCAAACTCTTTTTATGGCGAAAGCAATGTTTTTGTATATGAATTTGATAAAAACACAGGCAATCCTGTGGGACCAAACTATCAATACCTCGTTCCGAATGTGGAGATAGGCACCGAGGATTATAACCTTTGGGACGCCCAGCTACCTACGATGTATTATCCAGATATGAGTTTCCTGAAAACAGACAACAACAATAATAACCATTATTATTTGGCAGGCTATCGCGTTATTGACCCAGCAATTAGCGATGTAAGCTTAGAACTTTTTAAAGTGGATCCCGCAAAACGAAATACTTGCGACAGCAAGGTTATTGCCCCCAATCACATTCCGTTGGTAAAACAGGATACGCCCGTTACTTCGGCGCATATTTCTACCACTGCAACAACAATCAATATTACTAGAACAGCATTGCCATACATCGAAGATTTCTGTACTCGCCAACTGGCAATTGAAGAAAACAATATTGAAAAAATACAAATGTATCCCAACCCTTCCCGTGAAAATATTTTCTTCAGCGGAGAGGAAACACTTGATTTCAATATAACCGATGCCTCGGGAAAAACAGTGGCAAAAGGGAGCCTAAACAATCAAAGACAGGTAGATATTTCTAACCTTGCCATAGGATTGTATTTCGTTGAAATATTCAACGGCCAAAATAAACGATCCTTTAAACTCATCAAGGAATAGTGAACTTCTTTTCAGCTATTTTTTGCTTACATTTAGTTTCAGAATAGACTAATTAAATTTCTATAATGCCTAAAAAAAAATTCCATATCATTCTTTTTATGTTGATATGGAATTTTTCATTGGCGCAGGAATTTACCAATTACACAATAAAGGATGGTCTTCCCAGTAATCGTGTTTACAGGCTCACCCAAGATAATGAGGGTTTTATTTGGGCTATTACCGATAAGGGAATGGCAAAATTCAATGGAAAGGAGTTTAAAGTTTTCAATACACGCAATGGGTTGCCCACCAACGATATTTGGGATATTCGGGTGGACAATAGGAACCGGATTTGGTTCTTCTCAAAAACCACAAAACTGGGATATATTGAAAACGACAGTGTCCATACTTTCCCGAACTGCCAATCTGATATTGTTATGTTCCCCTCTTCCACCAATCGTTATGGCGACACCATAGTTTTTGGGAATGGTGGCGATTGGTATTATTTGGAAGAGAATTGTTTTACAAAAATAGCGCTTACCGAGAGGGAACAATCTGGAAATGACTCCTTTAAAGCCATTCATAAAAAAGCGCTTCAGTTGGCAAAGAATGAGTTTTTTCAAAAGAAGACATCCCCAAGGTTCAGAAATCAAGATTCAATCATGGTAGTACTCTACAATGAAGGATTCAGTGTTGTAAACATACCTTCAGGTCAAACTTACCAAAGAGAATTTAAACAATACGCCAGCAGTTTGAACCCAAATTTTCTGAGAAACAATTTCGTGAATGACCAAATCCAGATTACCGGTTTCGATTTTGTTGGAATACTAGACAATAATTATGAAATGGACGAGGTCATTAAAATCCCAGCCGATTTAAAGGCCTACTTTTCCATGGTTGACAAAACCGGAAATGTTTGGTGTGCCACCTTTTCCAATGGGATTTTCAAACTGCCGCAAGTAAAACGCCAAGCTACCTATACACTTGCCAACCAAAAGGTGGACCAAATCAAAAAAGTGGGTAATAGGGTAATCGCCAATGTGTATAACAAAGGTTTCTACGAATATGATTCGCTTCAAAAAGTTTTTAAAACCTTTATTGCGGACAAAAGTTTTGCTTTCAATGCGGTGTATATTGATTCCCTTAAAAGTGCTTTTTTTACTTCTGAAAGGAAAAGCATACAGCTAATAGATGAAGGTGACAACAAACGAGAAGTTGATTGGTCCAGCAATATCGCTGGAATTCGAAGTTTAGTTTATCACAGAGGATTTTTATACGGAAATGCAACTCTTGGAATACAAAGAATAGACCCCAAAACCTTTCAAGAAACGAAATTGTATGAACATTACGGGATTGTGGATATTTTGGTATTCAACAACTCCGTGTTATTGGCAACTTCAGATGGTTTAAAAAAACTCTCGGGGGATATCATTACTACGTTGGATATTGAAAATGGTCTTTCAAAAAAACCTATACTGAGTCTTATCAAAGTTACCGATTCTTTGCTATTGGTAAACACCGATGGTTACGGTTCATACCTTACGGATCTTAAAACGGCCACATTGTTGCCAAACTCTGAATTTTTGAGTGTAGAAAGTGCCTATGTGAACAAGGATGTAATTTGGTTGGCGACTGAAAAAGGAATTCTCAAATATGTAAAAGCCGGAAAAGAATACAAATATGTGGCTATCCTTAACGAAAACGACGGCCTGCCCTCAAAAAAGGTAAATTCCATCATTGAGGTTGGTAACGATCTTCTTGTTTCTACAGACAATGGTGTAGTTATACTCCCAACGGCATTTAAAAAAAAACCACAACTCCTAAAGTTGTATGTTGAAAAAGTCCAATTCAACCAAAAAGAGATTCCTACAATTACCCCTTCGGTACTTTATACAGTAAACAACAGTATTGATTTTTCGGTTTCAGCAATAGATTTTTCGGCAAACCAAGGGGGGCTGAAGTATTTTTACCGTTTGCTGCCGTTGCAAAAAGATTGGATCCAAACCACCGCTACCAGCCTTAATTTTTCAAACCTTCCACCAGACGATTATACATTGGAACTAAAAATTGACGACTTAACAGGTACAAGTCATTTTACTATTATCCCGCTATGGTGGCAACGACCGCTGGCCAAGGGAATGTTTTGGTTGGTTGGTCTTTTGTTTGTGGGACTCATTCTTTATTATTTTAGAAATAGAGAAATTTCCAGAAAAACCGCCAAACTCACAGCTCAGAAAAAATTGGCCGAATATGAATTGTACGCACTACGCACGCAGATGAACCCACATTTTGTGTTTAACTCACTTGCGGCAATCCAGTATTATATCAACAATAACGATTTTGAGACTTCCGAAAAATATTTGGTAAAATTTTCAAAGTTGATACGTCAGTTTTTTGAACTTTCAAAAGAAGGTGAAATTCCACTTGAAACTGAAATCAAACTGTTGGAAAATTATCTCGATATCGAAAAATTACGCTTTAAAGAAAAGTTGGAATACCATATAAAAGTAGATTCGAACCTCGATATTCAGCAAACCACCATTCCCAGCATGCTGTTGCAGCCCATAGTTGAAAATGCCGTGAACCATGGTATTTTCAATAAAGAGAAAAGTGGACAAATTGATTTGAATTTTACAAAAAAAGGCGACAAGGAATTTTTAGTAGAAATTGTGGATAACGGTGTAGGTTTCACAAATTCAAAAAAGAAGGTGAACGGCAAGATCAATTCTTCCGCTGTACTACAGAATAGGCTTGAAATTTTAAACCGATCCAAACAATGGAAAATACAATATTCTAACGCTGAGGTATTTCCTGGGAAAAAGGATGTGGGAAACATTGCAAGATTTATGATAAAGAAAATACTATGACAGACATAACGGCCATACTGGTGGATGATGAATTTTCTGCACTGAAGGGACTGCAGCAAAAGGTGGAAAAATTATTTCCTGAAATCTCCATTCTCGCTACATTCCAAAAACCTGAAGAAGCTATACACTTTATAAAAAACAATCCACCCCACATTCTTTTTTTGGATGTCCAAATGCCGCGAATCGACGGTTTCGAGTTGCTTTCGGCCTTGGACGGATTAAATTTTCAAGTGATATTTGTTACGGCCTATAATGAATATGCATTGGCTGCGCTCAAAAAATCAGCGATTGGTTATGTTTTGAAGCCTGTGGATGATGAGGAACTAAAGGAAACTGTTGCAAAGGCTATAGCCACCATTGAGCAAAAACAACAGTTGGAAAGCAATAACAAGCTCATTGAAATCCTGACTGAAACCATATCAAATAAAAACAAGATAATTGTTCCCACCGCGAAGGGACTGTCGTTCATCCCCCAAGAAGAGGTGCTGCATTTGGAAGGCTACGAAGGATACACCAAGTTTCATTTGAATAACAAGACGGAACTATTGAGTAGTTATAATCTTGGAAAATTTGAACCTTCATTGGGAAAGACTTTTTTCAAATGTCACAAATCGCACATCGTAAACCTTGAAAAAGTCCGCGGTTTTGAAAATGAAGGCTACCTGGTTTTGGAAAATGATAACCGCGTTCCTATTTCAAAAGTCAACAAAAAAGCTTTTTTAAAAATGTTCCGTTGAATCAGTGTTCAGTATTCAGTAGACGCGCGATTAATCGCGCGCATTTGTGTGTTCAGAGTTCCGTATTAATTCATTATTCATTAATCATTCCCGTTTCTGGGGTTAAGGGACTAATACCTCACCATATTTTCTTTTTTCATAGCCTTCACTTCCTTTTTGGCCTCCTTTTCATGATAATTTCCACCGAGATGCGGACAATCGGAAAGCGCTTTTACACTTTCAAAAGGAACAGCGCATTTGTGGTACATAAATGATTCTGCCAAAGTGCTGATGAGATTTTTATCTCCCACTGTCATATCTACATCGTCCATAGTGAATTGGCTGGGATGTTCGTAACCGCAGGCGTGGGTCATTTCCAGCAGTTCTTTTCTGAAATTTTTAAAATAGAAATGCGCCCGTACCGATTTATCCTCAATATTTATTCCGCGCTGCAACCATTTGTTTTGGGTGGCAACACCGCTGGGGCATTTGTTTGTGTGGCATTGTTGGGCTTGGATGCAGCCAATGCTCATCATTGCCTCACGGGCCACGTTAACCAAATCTGCCCCCATGGAAAATGCCATAACTGCTCTTGCGGGAAATCCTAATTTTCCGCTACCAATAAAAACTATTTGGTCGCAGATTTCGTGCTTTTTGAAAATTTTATATACTTCTGCAAAACCAAAAAGCCAAGGTAACGAAACGTGGTCGGCAAAACTCGGTGGCGAGGCGCCAGTTCCACCTTCACCTCCGTCAATGGTTATAAAATCTGGGCCTTTACCAGTTTCTTTCATAATTTTCACAAGTTGTTCCCATTCGTCCAAGCGACCCACTGCAGATTTTATTCCAACTGGCAATCCGGTGGCTTCTGCAATACTTTCAACAAAGTCAACCAAACCTTTTACCCCTTCAAAAGCTGAGTGGGTTGGAGGTGAAAGCACATCTTTACCAAGAGGTACGTGCCGTATTTCTGCAATTTCGGGGGTAATTTTTGCAGCGGGAAGCACGCCGCCTTTTCCTGGTTTTGCACCTTGGGAAATTTT
>JBBQUI010000093.1:0-10810 GCA_038212575.1 Flavobacteriales bacterium | reverse complement strand
AAATTAAATAGAAACAGATTCCTTCGCAAAACACTATTGGTGATTGTTTGGAATAAATAATAACAATAAAAAATAAAGAGATGAGTAAAATAATTGGAATTGACTTAGGTACAACCAACTCCTGTGTTGCCGTAATGGAAGGTAGCGAGCCAACGGTTATTCCTAATGCCGAAGGAAAAAGAACCACCCCTTCTGTAATAGCATTTGTGGAAGGTGGCGAAATTAAAGTAGGGGACCCTGCCAAAAGACAAGCGGTAACAAACCCTACAAAGACCATTTCTTCCATTAAAAGATTTATGGGGAACAAATATTCCGAATCAAAAAGCGAAGCGGAACGTGCTACCTATAAAGTTGTAAAAGGCGATAACGACACTGCCCGTGTTGATATTGATGGACGTATGTACACCCCACAGGAATTGAGCGCGATGATTCTTCAAAAAATGAAGAAAACCGCCGAGGATTATTTGGGACAACCAGTAACCCGTGCGGTAATTACCGTTCCTGCATATTTTAACGATAGCCAACGCCACGCAACCAAAGAAGCTGGTGAAATTGCCGGTCTTAAAGTTGAAAGAATTATAAACGAACCAACTGCAGCAGCACTTGCATACGGACTTGATAAAAAAGGTACAGACCAAAAGATTGTAGTATTTGACTTTGGTGGCGGTACGCACGACGTTAGTATCCTTGAATTGGGTGATGGCGTTTTTGAAGTACTTGCGACTGATGGTGATACCCATTTGGGTGGTGATGATGTTGATCAAAAAATCATTAACTGGTTGGCTGATGAGTTTAAAGCAGAAGAAGATTTTGACCTTCGCAAAGATCCAATGGCACTTCAACGTTTGAAAGAAGCTGCTGAAAAAGCGAAAATTGAACTTTCTTCAACCACACAAACCGAAATCAACTTGCCATACGTAACGGCTACCGCTAGCGGACCAAAACACTTGGTAAAAACGTTGACACGCGCAAAGTTTGAGCAATTGATTGAAGATCTAGTTAAAAGAACAATCGCGCCTTGCGAAAAAGCAATGAAAGCTGCTGGATTAAGTAAAAGCGATATAGATGAAGTAATATTAGTAGGTGGTTCCACCCGTATTCCTGCAGTTCAGGAAGCAGTGGAAAAATTCTTCGGAAAAAAACCTAGCAAAGGTGTAAACCCAGACGAAGTTGTGGCCGTAGGTGCTGCAATTCAAGGTGGTGTATTGACCGGAGATGTGAAAGACGTTCTACTTTTAGATGTAACTCCACTTTCCCTTGGTATCGAGACTATGGGTGGTGTATTGACCAAATTGATTGAGGCCAACACAACCATTCCTACCAAGAAAAGTCAGGTATTCTCTACTGCGGCAGACAATCAGCCGAGTGTTGAGATTCACGTATTGCAAGGGGAGCGCCCAATGGCGAATGACAACAAGACAATTGGTCGTTTCCATTTGGATGGTATTCCACCATCACAGCGCGGTACGCCACAAATTGAAGTAACGTTTGATATTGATGCCAACGGTATCATTAAAGTAAGCGCTACTGATAAGGCTACCAATAAAACGCAGGACATCCGTATTGAAGCTTCTTCTGGATTGACCGAAGAGGAAATCAAAAAGATGAAAGCAGATGCAGAAGCAAATGCTGAAAGCGATAAAGCCACGAAAGAAAAAGCTGAAAAGTTGAACGAGGCTGACGCATTGATCTTCCAGACTGAAAAGCAACTGAAAGAGTTTGGTGACAAATTATCTGACGATAAAAAGAAACCAATCGAGGATGCTTTGGAAGAATTGAAAAAAGCTTACGAAACCAAAGAAGTTGAAACCATTCAACCAGCTTTGGATAAAATAAACGAAGCTTGGAAAACTGCTTCTGAAGAAATGTACAAAGCTCAAACAGATGGCCAAGGCGCACCGGCAGGTGATGCCGCAGCAGGAGCAGAGCAAGGAAACAAAGCTGAAAACAGCGATGTTGAAGATGTAGATTTTGAGGAAGTGAAATAAGCTGGAAGACTGAAGTTGGAAGACTGAAGTTTTTAGTAGAAATTTAAAACCGCACCCTTATGGGTTGCGGTTTTTTTATGGTGCATATCCAAATAGCAAGGCTAAAACAAATTGATTATCTTTCCTCAAAATAATAAGAATGTATGGATAATATCTCTACCATCATCCTTGCTGGGGCGCTTATCATTATTATGTTGGGTATGGGACTCACCTTGCAAGGAACAGATTTTAAAAGAATATTTCTCTATCCAAAAGCTATTTTTATTGGGTTGACCAATCAATTGATACTACTGCCGCTCATTGCTTTATGTATTACGTGGCTTTTCCCAATGCAGCCCGAAATAGCAATAGGGGTTATGATTTTGGCAGCTTGTCCAGGTGGGCCTACTTCAAATTTAATTTCACATTTGGCAAAAGCAGATTTGGCCCTTTCGGTCACTCTTACGGCCTTGAGTAGCTTGATAACCATTTTGACAATTCCATTTATCGTGAATTTTGCCTTGGAATATTTTTTGGGTGTTGGTCAAGTGGTTGAACTCAACGTACTTTCAACGATAGTCCAAATTTTTGTAATAGTGGTCATACCTATTATTATTGGGATGTTGGTGAGGAGGTACCGCCCGGATTTTTCGGATAGAATGGCAAGACCTGTGCGTATTGCTTCAGGTGCAGTACTGGGGTTGATTATTGTTGGCTTGGTCATTAAAGAGAGGGCTGATTTTGTTTCTTATTTTAAGCAGGCAGGAATTGCTGCATTGGTGTTGAATGTTGTAACTATGGTATTAGGTTATTTTTCGGCAAAACTGTTCGGTTTGAGCAAAGAGGCAGCACGCTCCATATCTATTGAATCGGGAATTCAAAATGGTACATTGGCGATTACAATTGCAGTGGTGTTGCTCCATAATGCTTCCTTTGCAATCGTACCAGCAGTGTATAGTTTATTAATGTTTTTGACTGGTGGCGTTCTGATTTATTGGTTTAATAGGGAAGGTAAGTAAGTTATTTCCATTGATCCCAAACGGCAAACTAACCATTGATAATAAACGCCATAGACCCAAAAAAATATAGTATGAAAGCCTATTAATATAAATTTAATGAATCTCAAATTTATCATCGAGCGCAGTCGAGACCTATTTTATTGTAGGAATTAGAGTTATCGACTAAGCTCGCACATCCATTTAATTATTCTCAGATTACTTTTTAAAATTATCAAGTATCGCCTGCCAACCACTGCGCTGCATTTCCACAGGGTTTTGGTTTTCGGCATCAAAAGTGGTGCTTACTTTGGTCTTTTCACCAAAATCCTCAAATGTGGTATTTACCGCCCTGCCATCCGTAATTGTATAGATTATTTTCTTTTGGGGTAATATTTCATCATACGTTCCCTCAAAATCAAACCCAAAACTGCCCTCCTTGGTTTCCATTCGCGAGGAAATTTTTCCGCCTACGCACAGGTCGTTACTGGCTTTTGGGCAGTGCCAATCTTCACTAGCAAAGTTCCAGTTTGCAATGTGCTCGGGTTGGTTCCAGTATTCCCAACCTATTTTTTTTGTGTCTGCGTTTATGGTGTTTTCTATGGTAATATTTGTCGTGCTCATACTATTCATGTTTTATTATCTTTTTGAAAACTGAAACAAATTATGTTTTCAAAAATTGAACAAGTGGCGTGATAAACTCTTGAAAAGATTCAATATGTGGCAAGTGGCCAACATTGGGTATTTCAACCAATTCAGCATTTGGGATGGCATCACGTGTCTTTTTACCCAATTCATTATAAAGTCCCATCGTTTTCCGAACTTCTTCTGAGACAAATGGTTTTCCCAAAGCGGTTCGGTCACGGATACCAATAATCAAAAGTGTGGGAACTTTAATATTTGGAAATTCATACACCACGGGTTGGGTGAAAACCATATCATAAGTTAAAGCTGCATTCCAGGCTATTAAAGGATAATCCTCATTCAGTGTCCAACCTGCCAAGAGTTTCACCCAAGGTTCATATTCGGGTTTCCAGTTTCCGTCGTAATAACTTTCTTTTTGGTACGCTTTTAATTTATCGTAATCTTTTTCAAGTTCGTTTTTATACCACCAATCCACGGGTTTGTAGGGCACTTTTAGCTTCCAATCTTCTAGCCCGATTGGGTTTTCAAGTATCAATTTTTCAGTGGTTTCTGGATACATTAATGCGAAACGCGTTGCAAGCATTCCGCCCATTGAATGACCAAGAACGGCTACTTTTTTTATTCCCAAACTGTCTAGCAACGTTTTGGTATTTTCTGCTAATTGCTGAAAGGTATATTGAAAATGTTCGGGCTTTGATGATTTTCCAAAACCTATTTGGTCCGGAACCACTACGCGGAAACCTTCTTTTGTAAGTTGATTGATGGTAGTTTGCCAATAAGCCCCGTTAAAATTTTTTCCGTGAAGCAAGAGCACATTTTTCCCATTATAGTTTTCGGGCATCACATCCATATATCCCATTTTCAGATTTTGCTGCTGATTTTCGATATTTATAAAAGAAACTTCAAAAGGGTATGTGTAGTTCTCAAGATTTATTTCCAGTTTCTCAACTTTATCATTTTGAGCCGAAACAATGATCGAACAAAGAAGCAATAGAATTATAGGAATGATAGATAGTATCTTTTTCATAACAATTTAAGGTGTTTATTTCCTATAAAAATAATTGTTATGTGAAGCAAATAATATTAAGGTTTTTATAAAAAAAGAGCGACCCAAAAAGAGTCGCTCCATTTTAAAAGCCTTTTTAACCAAATATTAAGCTTTAAGGCCTTTGGAGTGGGTGGGGTCCACTAGGTTCAAAGACCAGCGGCAATTTACTAATAATTTCTAAGTTGACAACGCTTTTTAACGATAAAACGCGTTTTTAATCGTGGTTACAAAAATAAGCGGCCCGAAAGGGCCGCTTGGAAATGAGGAAATAGAATAGTGTTAATCTTCAGATTCGTCCCGTTCCACAGCTATAATAGATTGAGAAGGTTCAATATGTGGAGAATTTTCAAGTAAATCTATTGTTGCTCCAGAATTTGACAGTAATACAACTGAAAAATCATTTGGGTTGTTAAAATTATTTTCTGCTACTATCAGTTGTTTTAGGTTATGACAGTTGGCCAATTCTATGGGCAATACTCCGTATAATTTGTTATCAAAAACATTGAAAATTTCAATATTTTTAAGGTTTCCAAGGCTTTCAGGAATAGTTCCGCTTAGTTGATTGCTGCTTAAGTGCAATTGCTTTAAGTTGGAAAGATTGCCCAAAGACTCCGGAATACCCCCATTTAACGCGGTCCCGTTGATTGCCAAAATTTCCAATTGTTCAAGATTGCCCAATTCTGCTGGAATAGTTCCAGAAATTGGATTGAAGGAAAGCTCAAGCTTTTTTAAATTTTCCAATTGTCCCAAGGATGCTGGCAATGTTCCGTTCAAGTTATTGAACAACAAATTGATACCGGTTACCTTATTGTTTTCTACAGTAATTCCATACCAAGTTTCTACGGGTGCTTCAAAGCTCCATTTATTGTTCCATTCCGGCCCATTGGTAGCAGTATATAGATTTAAAAGAACTTGTTTTTCTTGCTTGCTCACTTGCGCCAAAACTATAGACGCTATAAACATACATACGCAGGTTAGTATTACCTTTTTCATAGTTTGGGACTATTAGTTGTTAAAGCGAAGTAAAAGAAATACAAAAGAAGTTAAAACACAAAATTATTCGATGAAATGCACTAAAAAAATGAAACTATTTTGAAATTTTTAATAGGAATTCTCTGTTTACTTCATGAATACCGCTGAAAACCTCAATATTTAAGCGGTCTTTGAAGAGTTTACTGCCTTTTAAGTGTTCTTCGGTTTTACGGGCTTCAGTAATGTACTGATCTTTATCGCCATAAAGATAGATGACCTTTGTGGAAGATTTCAAGAATTCAAAATCCACTGGTTGCAGTTCGTTGGGAATTCCTCCGGAATGAAGAATTAATTTATCACACTGAATTTTTCGGCTTGCCACCCATCGCATTGCAATGGAAACGCCTTGGGAATAGCCTAGAACAATAAGGTTTGGGATTGTACCGGAAATTTCTTTTTTAAAGACCGCATCAACATAAATCAAAATATTTTTGGTTTCTGCCACCGTATTTTCACGTGTCAGCCACGACGCACCAACATTTTTAAAAGCTTTATCTTGATAGTATTTGGAAGGCGCTTGGGGAGCTATGATGTAATTTTCCTCAGCGCTGAGTTCTGAAAAATAGTTGATGAAATATTTGCTCAAATAACCCATTCCGTGGAAAACCATCCAAACATTCTTAGTTTTTTCAGTAAATGCATTAAGGGTATGGTATGTATTTGTTGACGTGTAGGAAACCTCTTTGTGGATACTCATTTTGTTTAATTCAATTTTGTATTTTTACAAATGTAAACCAATACAATGAAGTACACCAACGAAGAAATTTTAGTCGCTTGCAACAAAATGTGTCAAAATACACTAATGGAAACCTTGGATATAGAATTCATCCAAGTAGGCGATGATTTTTTGGTTGCTCGAATGCCCGTAACACCAAGAGTACATCAACCTGACGGCGTGTTGCACGGCGGGGCTTCGGTGGCTTTGGCGGAAAGTGTGGGCAGTGCAGGGGCATTCTTCTTTTTAAATTCAAAAGACATTATTATCCGGGGAATAGAAATAGCTGCAAATCATGTGAAAAGCGTTCGCGATGGTTATGTTTATGCACATGCCAGTATTGTTCACAAAGGAAGAACTACACAACTTTGGCAGATAAAAATCACAAATGAAGAAGGAGCGCTCGTTTCGCTGATAAAACTTACAACCCTTACCTTACCCAAAAACTAGTAATGGACTTTAGACAATTGATCGGGAAAATTTCACAACAATATAAAGATGAATTGCCCTTTGTAATTTTTTCAATGCCTGAAAGTGAAAGTGCAACAGTACTTTTGCAAAAAAATAACCGTTTATATACAGATGTTAAACTTACTGAAAACGGTTTTGTTTTTGCCCCATTTGAATATAAAGAGACTGTTTTTTACATTCCTGAAAATGATTCTGAAAGTTTGCAGTGTCAATTGCTTAAAGAAGGTGTTGATTTAACTCCAGTAGATGTTATAAAAGATATTAAAGAGAGGAATAAATACATGAATCTACTTAATAAAACCATTGAAAACATTAAAAAAAGAAGGGCACAAAAAATCGTAATCTCCCGCTATAGAGATTTTGTTTTGGAAAATTTTTCCGCGGAAAAGTTGATAAGGCAATTGTTTTCAGCTTATCCCAATGCCTTTAAATATGTTTGGTACCATCCTGAAACAGGTATTTGGTGCGGTGCCACGCCTGAAACGCTGGTGCAGATTGAAAATGATTGTTTCAAAACAATGGCACTGGCTGGAACGCAACCGTTCACAAACAAACAACCTGTAATTTGGGCCCCAAAGGAACTGGATGAGCAACAATTGGTTACTGATGCTATTACCAATAGCTTGCAGAAGGTTACTTCGGTTTTAAAGGTTTCAAACCCATATACACATCGAGCGGGATCGTTATTGCACCTCCGTACAGACATTACTGGAATTCTCAAAAACGGTAAAGCCACTTTGACTACTATTGCTGCGGCAGTTCACCCAACCCCAGCGGTTTGTGGAAGTCCACAAAAATATGCAAGGGATTTTATAATTGAAAATGAAGGTTATGACCGGGAATTTTATACAGGTTTTTTGGGTCCAATTATGGACAATGGAGCCTCCGCTTCGTTAATGGTAAACCTCCGTTGTATGAAGATTGTTGGCAATACTGCCCGTCTTTTTGTAGGTGGAGGAATAACGCTCGGTTCACAGCCTGATGAAGAATGGCTGGAAACGCAAAATAAAATGCAAACGATGCTACAAGTATTGAAACCAATGCTATAATATTTAGGGCATCTTTGTACCTTTGTAATCCATGAAATTCTCTGATAAAATTCTCTCTCAAACCCTTGTACAATTATGTTTGGATAAGGATATTGACCATATAATAATTTCCCCCGGATCACGCAATGCGCCACTAACCATTGGTTTTGCCGAAAACCCAAGTTTCAAGTGCTTCAGTATTGTGGACGAGCGTTGCGCAGCTTTCTTCGCTTTGGGAATGGCGCAGCAATTAAAAAAACCTGTAGCGCTTGTTTGCACTTCCGGTTCGGCCTTGCTCAACTATTATCCCGCTATTGCGGAAGCGTTTTACAGCGATATTCCTTTAATCGTAATTTCGGCAGATAGGCCTGCGGACTTTATTGATATTGGGGATGGGCAAACCATCCGACAGGAAAATGTTTTTACAAACCATATTCTTTATAGTGCCAATTGCACTGAAGGAGAAGCATTTCAGATAAAAAATGAAACCGAACTGAATATTGCACTCAATACGGCAATAGAACTTAATGGTCCAGTTCATATCAATATTTCTTTTTCGGAACCATTATATCACACAATTGAAAACCAATTGGTTTGGCCCCAAAATGTACCATCCCGTTTACAGACTAAAGACATAACTGAAGATTTAACCGTTTTTGCCGAACTATGGAACAAAAGCAAAAGGAAACTGATTCTTGTTGGAGTATTGCCACCAAATAGTTTGGAACAGCGCTTAGTAGATATGCTTGCAAAAGATGAAAGTGTTTTGGTTTTCACCGAAACAACTTCAAATTTACATGACGACGATTTCATTACAGCCATTGACCAACTTATTGCGCCTTTGACCGATGAAGATTTCAAAAGACTGCAACCAGACATTTTGCTCACTTTCGGCGGAATGGTAGTTTCAAAAAAAATAAAGGCATTTCTGCGAAGTTTTCCGCCCAAAGAACATTGGCACGTTGATCCCAAAAAAGCGTATGATACTTTTTTTGTGCTGAATCAGCATTTCAAGACGACTATAAGCAATTTTTTTACTGAATTTCTTCCTAAGACAACCACCATAAATAGCGATTATCAAAAGCATTGGCTTACTATTAAGCAACACAGATTGCAACGCCATGCAACTTACGAAGACGAAATTCCATACTCGGATTTTATGGTTTTTTCCGAAATTTTCAAACAGCTTCCCCAAAATAGGCAATTGCAGTTGAGTAATAGTGCAACCATTCGCTATGCCCAGCTTTTTAATGTTGACCCTTCAGCCGAAGTATTTTGCAACCGTGGCACCAGCGGCATTGATGGAAGCACGAGCACAGCTGTTGGAGCGGCTTACACTTCAAAACTGCCAACAGTTTTTATCACTGGCGATCTCAGTTTTTTTTATGACAGCAACGCGCTGTGGAACAACTACATTCCGAAAAATTTCAAAATAATTGTTGTGAATAATGGCGGTGGCGGTATTTTCAGAATACTTCCGGGTGAAAAAAATTCCAAACTTTTTGATACTTATTTTGAAACAAAACACAATTTAAGTGCAAAACAGCTATCGGAAATGTATGGTTTTATGTATACACCAATTGACAAAGCGGAAAATCTAAAGGAAAAAGTGAAAGATTTCTTCAACAAAAATGAAGGACCAGATTTATTGGAAATTTTTACGCCTTCAACCGTGAATGATAAAGTGCTTTTGGATTACTTCAAATTTATTTTATAAAAATCCTTTACCCCAAATAACAGCTTCAGTAAGATTGTCAAAAACCCGGAATTGTTTTTTGCAAAATTTAGCTTCCAGCTCTGCATTGGAAAGGCCTACTTCGTTATAATAAACCAGCCCAACAGCCTTTAGGGAAGGCACTTTGTTTAAATACTTATAATCAATTGGCTTTATGGAATAGGAATGAATCCTGTTTGAAATATAAACAAAAGGTTTGGCACCAACAATGGTGAGGCCTTTAAGTAAAACGGAGAAACCTGTTTTATATGAAAGTATCACGCCTTCATTGGCTTCAAACACAACGATATTTCCGTAAAAATAAAGTATGCCAATATCTGTTTCCAATGTTTTTTTTAATTGGAAATCATTGGGAAGTTTATGGGGAGAAATTTTATACATTCCATCGTGAATTTACATCTTTAGTTTCATCTCTATATACGTGTTCTTCGTTTTTTTTCAAAGAATACAGTACCTTTGCGGCTATGATAAAACTGGGCGAATACAATACTTTAGAAATTCTTCGGGAAACCGAACCGGGTCTATATTTAGGCGATGACGAGGAAAATGGGGTGCTTCTACCACATAGATATAAGCCGGAGGAATATGAAATAGGTGATGAAATTTCAGTTTTCATTTACCTTGATAATGAAGAGCGGCCCATCGCGACAACCTTGGACCCTTTTCTGCAACTAAACACTTTCGGATATTTACATTGTAGCGATGTAACGGAATATGGTGCCTTTATGGATTGGGGATTAGAAAAGCAACTCTTCGTTCCGTTTAAAGAACAAGCGCGCCCAATGAAAAAGGGCAACTGGTATATTGTTTACCTATATATAGACGAGAAAACAAATCGTTTGGTGGGTTCCAGCAAGACAAATCATTTTCTTCAAAACGAAAACTTGACTGTTGAACCTTTCCAAGAAGTAGCAATTTTGGTTACACATCTAACTGAAAAAGGCGCAAATGTTATTGTAAATGGCGTTCACAAAGGATTGATTTATATTGAAGATATTTTTGAAGACATTCGTACAGGAGACCGCATGAAAGCTTTCATAAAGAAAATTCGCGAGGATAATAAAATTGATATTGTGCTACAAACCCCAGGCTACAAAAGCATTGAGCCGAATGCAAACTTTATTCGCGAGGAATTGGAAGCAGCTGGAGGGTTTTTGCCATTGCACGACAAATC
>JBBQUI010000092.1:0-10926 GCA_038212575.1 Flavobacteriales bacterium | reverse complement strand
CCACTTATTGAACCTGCAAGAGAAACTGTTGGGGCTGTGTATGATAAAATTGTACAGGATTTGACAGAGGCTTTGGCAGATATTAATGACTCTAACAGTATCAACAGTGGAAATAAAGCTGAGAGTAGAATGGGTAAAGACGCTGTAAGAATATTATTATCTCGTGTTTATTTATACATGGGACAATGGCAAAATGCTGTAAATGCAGCTAATGGCATATCTATTCCTGTAGCTTCACGCGCAAATGTTGTAGGTGTGTGGGAAGATACAAGCCGTGATGGATTAGCCTTCTACATACCAAATGAATTGCCAATTTTAGGCTTAAACATTGGTGTTACTTGGAGTCAAGGTGGTCTTACCAACCTTATACCAGAATATGTTGTTTCTTTTGAATTATTCCAATTATACGCTAGCGACGATATTAGAAAAGATGCATACATATTTCAAGCTGCTAACAATGCTGACAATTTGCAATTTAACGCAATAAAGAAACTTTTTGGTAGACCAGGACAATCAAACGGTCAAGTAGATATTAAAATTTTCAGATCTGCTGAAGCGTATTTGAACATGGCAGAAGCGTATTATAACTTAGGTCAAGAAGGTCAAGCAAGAACTGCACTTGATGCCGTAAGAAGCAAAAGATATACTACTCCTCCAAGCGGTGAAACAGGGACAGCTTTGCGAGATGCAATACGTTTAGAAAGAAGATTGGAATTTGCATTTGAATATCAGCGTTTCTTCGATTTGAAGAGATGGGGACTTCCTGTAGAACGTGAAAGTTTTGGTGATTTGGCTGACGGTTCAGGAACTGCTTCTGATCAATTATCATTACCAGCAAGTAGCAATAAGTTTCAATTGCCAATCCCACTAAGTGCTATGGATTTAAATCCAAATCTTATACAAAATCCTGGGTATTAATAATTTTAAAATCTATCAAAATGAAAAAAGTTAATATATTAATTGTTATTCTTACCATAGCCCTAGTTGCTGTTTCTTGTGAAACCTATGATGACTATAACACAGATCGTAAAACTGTAGTAGGTTTTATTACGCCTACTAAGAACATTAATAATATTCCCGAAGGTGGTTCAAAAACGGACAGCGTTTCACTTTTTGTATCTGACTTATCAAGCTCACCTCGAACTTTTACAGTCACAACAATACCTGTAGATACATTACCAACGGCGCCGGAAAACTTTACATTTGAAAGTACAGTTACCTTTCCAGCAAATACACGTGAAGTAAAGTTTGGTGTTACTGCTGTAGACAATTCTATTGATGATACAAGACGTTTCTTCCGTCTTGCAATCCAAGGAGAAGCAAATGTAGTTTCAGGAGGTAGAGCCCTAATAGGAGTGAAGAATTAATTTATAACAATCAATTTATTTAAGCACCCCTTATTAATAAGGGGTGCTTTTTTTTACTCACTATTTAAGCAAAATACATCCGTTATTCTCTTTACCTTTGCAACCAATAAATATAAATTGAAGTACTAAAGCTAAAACTATGCGAGATAAAACAAACACCATCTTCGGAATTTACCCCGTAAAGGAAGCATTGTCTTCAAAAATTGTTTTCGATAAAGTCTTTATTCAAAAAGGTATTGATAGCGAGAAAATTGAAAGTTTAATAAAAGAACTTGAAAAAGCAAATATCCCCGTAAGCATTGTTCCTTTTGAAAAACTCGACAGACTTACAAAAGGTAATCACCAAGGGATTGTTGCTGTTACCTCACCAGTAGCTTTCCATTCGTTGGAAGATGTAGTTGAAAAAGCTTTGGAAAGCAAAAAAACACCGCTGTTTCTAATTCTGGACCAGATTACCGATGTTCGTAATTTTGGAGCTATTTTACGTACAGCTGAATGTACCGGTGTTGATGCAGTTATTATTCAAAAAACAGGAGGCGCCCCCGTTTCCGGTGATACAGTAAAAACTTCAGCTGGAGCTATTTTTAAAATTCCAATTTGTAAAGTGGATCATATAAAGGATGCTATATTTTACCTGCAAGGCTCAGGAATTACCATCGTTGCCGCAACTGAAAAAACCCAAACGGAAATATATTCTTTAGATTTAACGGCGCCTTTGGCAATCATAATGGGTTCTGAAGATAAGGGTGTTTCTAAGTCTGTTTTGAGCTTGGTAGATCAAAAAGCTTCATTGCCCCTACTCGGAGAAATAAATTCGTTAAATGTGTCTGTGGCCTGTGGAGCATTTCTTTATGAAGTAACCCGCCAAAGACGCGCGTAGTTTATTCTGCTTTATTTTCGGGATTCTTTTTTAAGCTATATATTATTCTAATACCTGTAGGTTTTTGCTCTGTGCTTTCCTCTTTTGGTTGTTCCTTTGGCAATTCAACAAAATTACCGTTTTCATCGAACTGCCTTAAAAATGGATCATTGTCAGGATTGTAATCTTCCTTTTCCCATTCATATTTTTTATTTTCAATAGGATTTTCCTTAAATAAAAATGCGAATAGAATTCCAACAAAAAAACCTGAAAGATGTCCTTCCCAAGAAATATCAGGATTTACGGGAAAAACATACCAAAGCATTCCCCCATAAAGAAAAACAACAACCAAAGCCAATGCAGTAAGCTGGAACTGTTTGGAAAAGATTCCCCTAAAAAATAAAAATGCCGCAAGCAAATATACTACCCCACTTGCACCAATGTGTAAAGATGATCTGCCAATGCACCAAGTGGCAACGCCTGTCA
Organism: Flavobacteriales bacterium; assembly: GCA_038212575.1. Lineage (GTDB taxonomy): Bacteria > Bacteroidota > Bacteroidia > Flavobacteriales > Flavobacteriaceae > Aequorivita. The sequence goes on along the minus strand of JBBQUI010000092.1, from coordinate 8,214 downwards.
ACAATAGACCAAAGAACAAAACTTTCCAACGTATATCTCTGTAAAAATAAAATAGTGCAGAAGTCAACACAAACAGCGGAACAGAATTATTAAAGAGATGTTTTAAACTCCCGTGAATAAACGGACTAAAAATAACGCCACGCAAACCTTCCAACCTTCTTGGGTAAATTCCATACGAATTGAAATTATACCCAAAAACACTTTCAACCCAAAAAACTATCCACAGCACCATTACAAAAAGTAAAGGATAGAGGATAACCGAATTAGAAAATTTCAACTGATTTGACATAAATACTTCTTTACAAAAACAATCCCAAAATCAAATTTATGATAAATTGTCAGTGAAACCGATTTATTAAAATTGTAATTTTGTAAATATATGAACGCTCCCCTCGCCGAACGAATCCGTCCCAATACCCTCGAAGGATATTTAAGTCAACAACATTTGGTTGGCCCAAAAGGTTCGCTTACCTCCCAATTAAAGACCGGTATGATTCCCTCCATGATTTTTTGGGGCCCACCGGGAACGGGAAAGACCACTCTCGCAAACATTATTGCCAATGAAAGCGGACGACCTTTTTATTCGTTAAGCGCAGTGGATAGCGGTGTGGCTGCAGTTAGGGAAGTGATTGAAAAAGCGAAGAAAAGCGACACGCTGTTTTCAACAAAAAACCCGATTCTGTTTATTGATGAAATACATCGCTTCAGCAAATCGCAACAGGATTCTTTGCTCGGCGCTGTTGAAAAAGGCTGGATAACACTTATTGGGGCTACTACTGAAAATCCAAGTTTTGAAGTAATTCCTGCACTTTTATCTCGCTGTCAGGTTTATGTTTTGGAAGCTTTTAGCCGCGAAGATTTGGAAACCCTGCTTAAAAAAGCCATAAAGGAAGACAAACTTCTGTCTTCCAAAAAAGTTAAACTACAGGAAACTGAAGCTCTAATAAGGCTTTCCGGCGGTGATGCACGAAAACTTTTAAATATATTGGAGCTGGTTATTCTTTCGGAAAGCAGTGAGAAGGTTTCAATCACCAATGAGCTCGTAATGCAAAAGGCACAAAAAAACACCGTGCTTTATGACAAAACTGGCGAGCAACATTATGATATTATTTCAGCTTTTATAAAATCGATTCGCGGTAGCGATCCAAACGCTGCGGTATATTGGCTGGCACGAATGATTGAAGGTGGCGAAGACATAAAATTCATCGCGCGAAGAATGGTTATCCTCGCTTCGGAAGATATTGGTAATGCAAACCCGACAGCTTTGGTCTTAGCAAACAGCACATTTCAGGCCGTAAATACCATTGGTTATCCGGAAGCGCGAATTATTTTGAGTCAATGTGCTATTTATTTGGCAACCTCCCATAAAAGCAATGCTTCTTACAAAGCCATTGGCGAAGCGCAACAAACCGTTCGGCAAACGGGCGACCTATCTGTGCCTTTATCCATCAGAAATGCTCCAACAAAGCTTATGAAACAATTGGGATACGGAAAGGAATATGAGTATGCGCACAATTATGAAGGCAATTTTGTTCCGCACGAATTTTTACCCGAAGAAATAAAAGGAACTACGTTTTATAGACCCGGGAACAATCCCAAAGAAAACGCTCTGAAAAATTATTTGAAACAACTTTGGAAAGAAAAATACGATTTTTAGTTTTGGGACATATAGATAGTAGTAGAAGAACCATCCTTAATGATTAGATTTCCCAAAGGGTCAAAAGCAGCATCAGAAACATTTCCAGAACTATCCATATACTTCACCACTTTATCCATCACGATTATTTTTCCTTTTAGCAATAGTCCATCTTCAGAGCTGGCAGATTCTTCATATAAAGAATAACCTTCCGTAGTTTTTCTAAGAAGAAATGTTTTTTCGTTATTGGAATAGTTTGAAAATTTTGCGTCGGGAAGTAGATTTCCAGACACTCTTGAAACTTTTGGCTTTGTTAGTTCAGCCTCTTCTGAATTTAGTTTTGTTTCTTTAGAAACTGTTGTATTACTGGCACTATCGCTTAAAAGCACCACTTCTTTTTGGTTTACGCGCAACGCTTCAACACTACTAAATGCCTTTCTGAGCGCATCTTGATATGTCTTATCATATTCTTTATACTTGCTTTTTCCCTCTTGGCTTCTGTATATTTCGTTATCGTTACAGTCTTTTAAAACTATTTGAAGTTTTGTTCCTAAAATACTTTTAAGCTCTTCCACGTTTGCATAAAGACCATCGCAACGGTTGGCATTGGGCGCCGCGTCTGCCAAATAAGCATTGAAACCACTTTTTTCAAAATAGAATTTAGACATTGAATTAATTTGAAACTGATCTCGTCCCTTTAAGAAATCGAACTGTTCCGGAATAACAACGTAGCTATAATCACTCAAATTTGTATTTTGGGAAATAGCGTTTGCAGCCAGAAATAAAGAAATGGAAAGTAGTAAAAATCGTGTCATTCTTCGTCAATTATAATATTAAAACCTAACTGTAAAGATACACTTTTTGCTTTTGCCAAATTGCTATACTTTATGAGATTGTCTGCTGCGATATAAAAATTCACCTTGCCAAAATCTGCCGAAACACCAAGCCCAACGTTAGAAAACGAATAGGAATCTACCGTATAAGTTGCTTTTGCCGAAAGGTATTCTGTGAGCCTTCTGTGATAAAAAAGTGTTCCTGCCATTTGTGGGCCCTTCGGCCTAAAAATAGAATAAAATTGAAGTCCCACATTCTGTTTATGCTGTATGCCACCTCCCATATTTAAACAATCGCAGTCCCCAGAGCCGTTAAATCTGCCAAAACCAAAGCTTAATCCCGCATTTATCTTTACGGGTCGAAACTGTGTATATGAATTGTGAAGCGTATCAATAGGTATTTCGCGCTCTATCTCATCTTCCAGATTATCATAGTAAGGAAATGTAGATTCACCCTGGTTCAATGGAGGAAAAACTAGGTTTATCCCGTCCAAAGTGTAGTCTCCGTGGGCTCGATAATTTTCAACGTCTTTTGAATGAAAAATGGCGCCAACATCTTGTGCGCTTGCCGAAAGTGTCAAAGCTTCATTAATGTCATAAGTAAAACCCAAGTCCACCCCTACTCCAAGGTTGCCTCCAAAAAAAGCACGACCCAAAATTTCGCTTGTAACTTGAGCAGACCCATCCAGTTCGCGCAATGAAGCATAACCAGAGGTTTCCACAGAAACATCCGCATTTCTCACAGTGTGCTCATATATATTTTCAGCGTTTTCATCGCCCAAAGTGGTTACGAAAGTACCAGCATTATTTACACTTCTGTAGCTAAACATACTGGAATACAATTTAAGCCGCGCTCCCACTGTCAGTTTATCGGTAATCTGTTTGTTTACCCCAAAATGGTACACGGTCATAAAGTCACCGGTCGTACTTATTTCTCCCAAATCGAATTCATAATCTAAATAATCGCGGTTTCCTTCCCAAGCAAGAATTGCCAAATCTCTTGGGAAGTAAGCTATAAAATCAAATTCCTGGTAAATTCCTCCCGAAAAATAGATTTCATTTTTTGCGCGCCACCCAAAATTGATAAGTTCTAACTGCTGTGTGGCCGTGAAGAAATCAGTATTCTTCATTTCGAATATTTTTTTAGTAATCCTGTCATTTATATCGTCATTTCCATCTTTGAAAATGTCATAAACTGATACTCCTGACGACCCTCCATTAAAATGTATTTGGGACAAAAAAGGAATTCCATAGTGTTTTTTTTGAGTCACTTTGCTTCCAGGATTAAGCATCAATGACTGGGGAACGTCATCAAAACCATAAAGTATTTGCTTATTTTGAGAAATAGCAGAGAAGCCCAAAAGGGATAGTATGATTGTTAAAAAATTTCGCATTGTATTAGTATTCCAAAAAGTAAGTGGTTTTGGATTTGAGATTCAATGTACCTTCCAAATTTTCGTCGGAAGAAGGTATGGTTACCGAAACCACAACCTTATTTGCTTTCGTAATTTGTAAAATACCATCGCCTTCTACATTTTCAACAAATTCTGTAATCACTGGAGTGGTTGGCGTGCCTTCAGCAACAGAAGTTCCGGCAACATATGTAGTATCATTCGTTTCACTCAAAAATTGAAAATCTACTTGAAAACTTCTAGGAATACTGTTGGTAAACTTAAAATAGAACTCTGCCCTTTTCAGGCTTTCCTGTAAGCTACTGTCATCCAAAAATTTGATCTCAGTGGTATCACGAACGGTAAGGATTGGATTGGAATTAATGGTATCAAAAAACTGATCTGCCCGAAGGTTGAAGTAAATCAAGTCCAGTTCAACAACTGGGGTAAGGGCAATATCCTCGGCTTGGTCAAAATCGGTATCCTTTATGCAGGCCGTAAAAAAAAGGCATACACATACCGCAAAAATAGGTAGGGATAGGGTTTTATTCATAAATGGGAATAATTTACTTGTGGTTAACGTATTCGTATGCAGGATTATTACTACAAGTACCTTTTAATTTCCGAAAGTTTATTAACAGCAAAATAAGTTTCAGCCACAATTTCATTTCTGTAATTAAAAAACAAAGTATGCATTCCAACATTTTCTGCTCCAACAATATCAGCTTCAAAACTGTCGCCAATCATTATACTTTTTTGTGGCACAGTGTAAGCTTTTATAAGAGCGGTTTCAAATATAACAGGATTGGGCTTCTTCAACCCTACCTCTTCGGAAGTGGTAATAGAGGCAAAATATTTTTTTATGTCACTATTTTTAAGCTTGAGGTGCTGTACTTCCTCAAAACCGTTGGTTATTATGTGAAGATTATATTTTTTTGAAAGATATTCAAGAATTTCAATTGTATCTACAAAAAGGTGATTGTCTATAGGAAGTTCTTCAATATAACAAGTTGCTAATGTATCTATTGTTTCAAGCGGGAACTTTATATTGAAAAGATCAAAAGTCTCGGTGAGTCGTCCTCTGCGAAGCTGTTCCTTGGTAACCGTTTCTTCCCTATATTTTTTCCAATAGATCAAATTAATGGGTTCGTATTCCTTCAAAAAATCAGGTAGTGGCAATTCAATTTTATGCTTTTGAAAAACGCGTTCAAACGCCAAAGCAGAATTTCGGTCAAAATCCCAAAGGGTGTGGTCCAGGTCAAAAAAAACGTCTGTAATATTGCTATTAGGCATACTCATCTAATTTTTCGGAAAAAATACTTCGCCAAACTTTATTGCTTTCTGTGTACGCAAAATCCTTGTTTGAAAAAATCATTGTAAAAGTTCCATTTACATCCGCTACAGCCTTAATGGTAGTGCTTACAGTCTTTTCAATATCTGAAGCATACTTCTTTTGAAAACCCAAGGTGGTCATCGCTGCAGGATGTACCACCAAAGGTGTTTTGACTTCGTAATCTAAATCATAAAAAAGAAAAGGTGTGCAGGTTCCGGCCCGAAAGCCAACCGTATCGCGAAAAACCATTGTATAATCTTTTTTCACTTCCAGCTCTACTAAATGGCGATAAATATCAGGCAGATTTACCAAATATTCAGAATTCATTGAACTTCCCAAAGAACGGTTTGTTATTTCCTCCATTCGGCGCTTTTCGCTTTTCAGCATTTCACAATTGCTCAAAGCGTTAAATGAGAAAATAAGCCCTACTTCTTTATAATCAGACACATACTTTATAAGCATTTTAAACTTCTGTCTATGGGTGTTCATACTTTCATCAAAGACCAAGGAATTACCCAAAAGAAAGAAAACGGTAAGGTTGAACTTGCTTCTTGTGGCTGTGTTCACGATCCATTTAAAAGTGTCCAACGGATCGCGCTTTAATCCCGATAATACTTGAGTGCGGGCTATAATGTTTCGGAACTTCCCTTGAAAAAAACTATTTGTATAGCCCACAAAAGAACGGAAAATACCTTTTTGTTTGTAGGCATAAGGTTGGGCAGCTTCAATTACGGGGTGAACAGTTATTTTTTTTTCTGGAAAAATCATTTCGGGAAAAGCTTCCAGAAGTTTTTCCTTGAAAATATATGTCCAAATATCCACAACTGGTTGATGGAGAAATCCCTCTTTGAAAGCCAGGCTTTCAGAAGCCATAAAACGTCCTGTTTCATCTTTTACGTGCGGCAGATATTCCTCATAGCGCGAAATCATATAAAAACTGGCGGAAAAAATATCAAATGGCAGAAGGCTTTGGGATGAAACCGAAAAAAACCCAAACGTATCGCCCCATTTTTTTACCGTTATTTCTATAGCTTCAAAACCTTGCTGTTCCAAAAGACCATAACTTTGGAAGAAAAGTTCGTTCCCCATAGGCTTTTTCCCATAGGAAATTTTAGGGCCAACGTGCGAAATAAACTCCTCAATAACGGAGGTGAACAAAACATCAATCCCCAAAATACGCAGGCAAATATGCTTGAAGATATAGGAAATTCGGGGGGTGAGTTTTTGGGTATAAATTAAAAGCATAGTGGATTACAGCATATTTTCATCGGCAAAGCTAAAGTACGCTTTTTCGGTAATTATGAGGTGGTCCAGCACTTTTATGTCCAAGCTATCCCCTGCCACTTTCAGTTTTTTGGTAAGCTGAATATCTGCTTGGCTGGGCTTTAAAGTGCCCGAGGGATGATTGTGCGCCAAAATAATACCTACAGCTCCAAGCTGCAACGCTTCCTTAAACGCCAACCGTACATCTACCACCGTTCCGGTTATTCCACCTTTGCTGAGTTGGGTGCTTTTTATGATTTTGTTGGAATTGTTCAAATACAATATCCAAAATTCCTCGTGCGGAAGTTCGCCAATAATAGGCTGCACATATTCGAAAACAGAGTTGCTGGAAGTAATTTTTTTTCGCTCCAAAGCTTCGCCCGTTCTTCTTCTTCGGCCCAGTTCCATTGCGGCGGCAATACTTATTGCTTTGGCTTCGCCTATGCCTTTAAATTCCATTAATTCAGGAACGGAAAGTCTTCCCAGTTCGCTTAAATTATTGTCAACCGAAGCCAAAATTCGCTGGCTTAAGGAAACGGCACTTTCGTTGCGGCTCCCGGAACTAATAAGAATTGCAATCAGTTCTGCATCACTGAGGGCAATTCGTCCTTTCAGAAGTAATTTTTCGCGCGGGCGGTCGTCTTCGTTCCAATTTTTTATGGAAAAAGAAGTGTTTTCTTCCATATTTAGGGTTTTTTATAAAGATAACGAGGAATGCCGAAACCGCATAATTTTTTTGAAATCAATTTTAAGTGTCATTGATTTTCAAATTTTAATGAATAGATTTATCTCTTAAACATAAATTTTAAAAAAATGAAATCACTTTTTGAGACTGAATCTTTGACAGAAATAAAGGACAGGCTAAATACACTGACTTCAGAAAGCCAACGAAAATGGGGAAAAATGGACATTGGTCAAGCACTTTACCATTGTCAGCAACCCTTGAATATTTCATTGGGCAAAGGAAATATAAAAAAGCAATTTTTTCCCTTAGCGTTTCTTTTCAAAAAATCACTATATAACGATAAACCTTGGCGACAGAATTTGCCTACTGCAAAGTCTTTCAAAATTTCGGAAAACAAGATTTTTGAAACCGAACTAGCAGCACTTGAAAAGTTAGTGGATGAATTCCACTCAAAGAAAGACCAAACGCAATGGGACCCACACCCCCTTTTTGGCAAATTCACACCGCAGCAATGGGGGCAGATGCAATACAAACATCTGGACCATCATTTGAAACAGTTTGGGGCTTAAAACAAAAGCTCTATTTAAGATTAAAAAGGAGAGAAAAGTTTCTTGTGCAAGCTCAAAACAAGCTTTATTCACGAATGGGATTACCTGCGGTGATCCCTCAAAGTTCCACTTTGAAAATGAAAAGGGAAGAAAAAGTTTCTTGAGCAAGCTCAGAACAAACTTTATTCACGAATGGGATTACCTACGGTGATCCCTCAAAGCTCCGCTTTGAAAATGAAAAGGGAGAAAAAAGTTTCTTGAGCTAGCTCAAAACTTTTTTCTCCCTTTTCATTTATTCGTGACCGCGAAGGGATTCAAACCCCCAACCCTCAGAGCCGAAATCTGATGCGCTATTCAGTTGCGCCACGCGGCCGTTTTTCAATGTTCAATGTTCAATGTTCAATGTTCAATGTTCAATGTTCAATGTTCAATGTTCAAAAATAAATTTTCCGTTTCTTTCAAACAAAATAACTCCATAACTTATTAACTAATAACTAAGAAAGTCTTGCTTTCACAACACTCGAA
>JBBQUI010000091.1:0-10940 GCA_038212575.1 Flavobacteriales bacterium | reverse complement strand
TATTTCCAATGATTTCGGCCGCTCCGGTCCATAAATTTTATGTGAGCATCACTAAGATAGAATACGTAAAAGAAAAAAATTCACTTCAAATAATCACCAAGATTTTTATTGACGATATTGAAGATGCACTGCAACAGCGTTATGATCCTTCCATTTCGCTAGACACAAAAAAGGAAACCGAAGCAGCTGATGAAGATTTGAAAAGCTACATTCTTCAGAAAATAAATATTAAAGTGAACGGAAAACCCGTAAAGCTGGATTATATAGGCAAAGAATATGATACCGATATGGTCGTGGCCTACATTGAAGTGAAAGACGTGAAGGAACTGAAAACCATTGAAATTGAAAACAAAGTGTTGATGGAAATATTCCCCGAACAGCAAAATATTATTCACCTTAAAACCCCAAATAGCCGAAGAAGTTTGATTCTCGATAGAGACGAACCCAAAGGCAAATTGGATTTTAATTGATATCTTATAAACCCAAAAATTATACTTTTAAAACTTTTGAATTATTATGCGATTACTTAACTCCTTATTTCTAACCGTACTATTCCTAGCATCGGCGGCTGTCTCAGCTCAGGAAGAAACCGAAACTACAAAACGGGATCCCGGCCATTTAAACACCAACCGTTTTAAGCAGCTATATGAAGAATTTTCAACACCCAATATGTTCCGCACAGCTAGCGGCGCGCCTGGGCCAAATTATTATCAACAGCAGGCAGACTATGTGATGGACGTGGAGTTGGACGATAAAAACAAAAAACTTTCAGGGAACGAAACCATTACCTACACCAACAATTCACCAGATCCGTTAGAATTTTTGTGGGTACAGCTTGACCAAAACAAAAGAGCGAAAGATTCAAAATCACCTTTGATAGAATCATCTGATGCACAGCCTGCGGATATGGCGGGCAGTTTTGTTCAAAATTATATGGGAAACGAATTCGATGGCGGTTTCAATATTATGGAAGTGAAAGACGCCAAAGGAAATCCATTAAAATATACCATAAACCAAACCATGATGCGTGTAGATATGCAGAAGAGTTTGATGCCTGGTGAAAAATTTGTGTTTTCCATAAAATGGTGGTACAACATCAACGATCACGTTGTGGATCGCGCCCGTAGTGGTTACGAAACTTTTGAGGACGGCAATCGCGGTTATGTGATTGCACAGTTCTACCCGCGAATGGCGGTTTATAACGATGTGGAAGGATGGCAGAACAGCCAGTTTTGGGGACGTGACGAGTTTGCGCTTCCCTTCGGAAATTTTGAAGTGAATATTACCGTTCCCGCAGATCATATTTTGGACGCTACTGGTGAACTTCAAAATAGAAAGGAAATTTTCAGCAAAGAAATGATGAACCGTTACGAAGCAGCGCAAAAATCTTTTGACAAGCCTGTTGTTATTGTAACTCAGTCTGAAGCAGAAACCGCGTCAAAAAACTTTTCAACTGCAAAAAGAACGTGGAAATTCAAAGCTGAAAATGTTCGTGATTACGCCTTCGCCACTTCCCGTAAATATATTTGGGATATGATGGCCGTGAAAATGGGTAACGGCTCTGTTATGGCAGTATCCTTATATCCGCCAGAATCAAATCCGCTTTGGGAAGATTGGTCCACAAGAGCTGTGGCTAGTACCTTGACTTCCTTTTCGCGAATGACTTTTGATTATCCGTACCCAAAAGCCATTTCAGTAAGCGCCAAAAATCAAGGAATGGAATATCCTATGATTTGCTGGAATTATGGACGTCCCGAAAAGGATGGAAGCATCAGCGACCGCACCAAATTTGGAATGATAAGCGTTATTATTCACGAAGTAGGTCACAATTATTTTCCAATGATTATTAATAGCGACGAGCGTCAATGGACGTGGATGGATGAAGGTTTGAATACTTTCACACAATATGTTGCCGAGCAGGATTTCGCCGAAAAACATCCAGACGCTATTGCACCAAACAAAAAGTATCCGTCACGTCGCGGACCTGCAAAAAATATAGTGGATTATATGGCCGGTGACCAAAGCCGATTGGAACCTATTATGAGCAAAGGATTGAATGTGTTTGACTTTGGCGCAAATGCTTATGCAAAACCTGCAACTGCCTTGAACATTCTGCGCGAAACTATTATGGGCCGCGAACTTTTTGACTTTGCTTTTAAAACCTATGCAAACCGCTGGATGTTCAAACACCCAACACCGGAGGATTTCTTTAGAACGATGGAAGATGCTTCTGCAGTTGATTTGGATTGGTATTGGAGAGAGTGGTTTTACACTACGGATTATGTGGATATTGGAGTGAAGGACGTAAAAACATTCTATGTTACTTCAAAAATGAACAAAGAAGTGAAAGAAATGATGGTTAGCCGTGGCATTCAGGAAAGCGATTTGCCGCCGTTGGTTTATATGGTTGAGGAAGGCAGTGAAGATTTTGATGAAAGCATGCGCAACTCAAAATTGGAAGATGTGAAAACATTGAATGAATATATAATGGACAATATTCCTGCGGAGGAAAGAGCGAAGTTGAAGCGTCCAAAATATTTTTACAAAGTGACTTTTGAAAAACCAGGAGGAATTCCGATGCCTATAATTGCGCAATATACTTATAGCGACGGAACTACTCAAAAGATTACATATCCAGCCGAAATATGGCGAAAAAATGACGAATCGGTTGGAAAGGTTATTGCTTCCGAAAAGGAAATTACCAAAATAGAAGTAGATCCCGATGAGGAAACTGCAGATATTGATACTTCAAACAACAGTTGGCCGAAACGTAAAAAACTTGGAGCTTTTGATCAATTTAAAAACAAAACAAACCCAGATTAGTTTGTAATTATTTCAAAAGAACCCTTCTTCAAAATATATTGTGGAAGGGTTTTTCGGTTATGGAATTTCAGAAAAACTCATAACTCATAACCCATAACTCATAACTCATTAGTATATTTGCACCATGATTTCACAGGCATTTTTTCTTTTTATTAGCGGAGCCGAAATAGGTTTTATAATGTTTATCGTGCTTTTGGTTTTTGGTGCAGACAAAGTGCCGGATATTGCACGTGGTTTGGGCAAAACGATGCGACAGATAAAAGACGCCACCAACGATATAAAATCTGAAATCACCAAAGGTGCCGAAAAGCAGGGAATTGATATTGACATTACCAAAGACGTTCAAAAGCAGATTGACCAAGTAAAGGATGATGTTGATGAGGTTACTGGCCCCATCAAAAGAAAACTCTAAATGTTGGGCTGGGTAAAATTTCTACCCAATAACTCTCGAAAGTGTTAGCCCATCGCGTATTGGTAGTATTACAGTTTCCAGCTTAGGATGCTCGTTCAGTAATTTATTATACTGAAGCAATGCTTTGGTATCTTCATCATCTTCTTTCAGATCTTCAACAACTTTTCCGCTCCAAAGCACATTATCACTTAAAATCACGGAACCCTTTTGAAGTTTCGGAAGAATAATTTCAAGGTAGTTGGGATAATTGTTTTTATCTGCATCAATAAATACCAAATCGAAGGTTTTATCAAGCTTCGGAATTATTTCCAAAGCATTTCCCAAATGCTGAAAAATTTGCTTCCCGAAAGGTGATTCATCAAAATATTTTCGTTGAAAGTCAAACAATTCTTCGTTGATATCTATGGTATGGAGTTCGCCGTTTTTCTGCATTCCTTCGGCCAAACACAAAGCGGAATAACCTGTATACGTTCCAATTTCGAGAATGTTTTTCGGCTTTATCAATTTTGAAAGCATACTCAAAACCCTTCCTTGCAAATGGCCACTTAACATTCGTGGGGCAATCATTTTTTGCCACGTTTCACGGTTCAGTTTTGCAAGCAATTCTGGTTCCGGTTGCGAATGTTTTTCTACGTAATCGTTTATTTTTTTGGGAAGAAAATCCATTTTGAAATTGTTTAGTGAATGCCGACCATCATCTTTTTTATGACTGGCGAAATGAGTATTGCAAATATACCCACAATCACACTAATTACTCCAAAACTTGCGTACACCGAAACGTATGAAAACAATTGCTGAAAAGAATCACTTTTTCCCGAAGCAATTTGTGGCGTCAACCCAGTGATATATTCAGTGATAGTTCCAAAAATTCCTTCCGAAAAAACATTTGTATTTCCATCAGAAACCGTGGTTAGTTTTGCAATTTTCCCTGCGAAAAAGTGTCCGTAAAAATTCGCTGAAAACCAAACGCCCATAATGAAAGCAACATATTTTAAAGGTGAAAGCTCCGTCATTTTTGAAAGTCCGATGGGCGAGAGGAACAATTCTCCAATGGTCAAAACGAGATAGCCGATTACTAAATAACTCATTGAGGTCTTGGCAAAATCATCCACACTGTGAGCGGAAAACGCAAAAACAATAAAGCCTAAACCAAGAAATAACAATCCGAGTCCAAACTTTACTGCAGAATTCGGATTTACTTTTCTTCGGCTCAAATACGTCCAAAGCATCGAAAATGGAATGGCGAAAAGAATTATAAAACCAGCATTAATGCTGTTGGTACCTGCGGCATCCATCCCTACCAAATTCACATTTCTATCTGCAAAAAGGGTCAAAGAACTTCCGGCCTGTTCAAAAATTGCGGCGAACAAAGTGTATAGAACTGTAAAGTAAACCGCAACCAATAATCGCTTCTTTTCTTTTAAACTGACTGTTGATATAATATAACCGATATAGAAAGCCAAAAATGCTGAAACAATCCACACTAAATATCCTTCAAATTCGTTGAAGCGAACGAGACTTGCGAAAATTCCAACTGAAGCTATTGCTGCCACAACAATCAATTTTCCTCGATTTAACCCGAATGACTTACTATCGTAAACTCGCTGGTTTGGAACATGGCCTTTATTTCCGAAGACATTATTCTTTAACCCACTTCTGAAAACCAAGAGTCCAGCAACCATTCCAATTCCAGCCAATACAAAGCCGTAATGCCAACCATAAGTTATCGCGAACCAAGCACAAACGAGCGGCGCGATTGCCGCTCCCAGATTTATTCCGAGGTAAAAAATAGTAAATCCAGAGTCGCGTCGAGAATCGCCCTGTGCGTATAATTCGCCCACAAAGGAAGAAATATTTGGTTTAAAAAACCCGTTCCCCACAATTATCAACCCGAGAGAGCCGTAAAAGAAAATTGGCATTTCAATGGAAAGGAAAAAGTGCCCGAAAACCATTAAAATTCCACCGAGAATTATCGCTTTTCTATAGCCCAAAATTTTATCGGCTAAAATTCCGCCAATCATTGGCGTTACATAAACTAAGGACATATAAGCTGCATAAACGCCAAAAGCCATATCGTCGTCATACAAAAGATGCTTCGTCATATAAAGAACGAGTAAAGCGCGCATCCCATAAAAGGAAAAACGTTCCCACATTTCTGCAAAAAATAGATAAAGAAGTCCTTTGGGATGGCCAAAAAGTTGAGGTTGTTCCGCCTCGGAAATTACATTGCTCATAGTTGGATATTTAATTTTGAGCAATGTAGAAAAGATTGCAAACCGATGATTTTACTGTTTTAAATTATACTAAAAAATAGCGGAATGTAATTATGTGTGAATGCGGTCACAATGAGTTACAAAAACGTTTTGTATTCTTTGTTTTCGGCACTTTCGGAAAATTCTTCGAGCAATCTTTTATCGATTGATATGTTGTTGGGAACAATGCGCAATCTGTATTTACTTTCCCCGATAAAGGTGAAAAGATCGCGTCTGTCAAGTTTCTGCGAATCGTCAAGCTGAAGAATGTCGTTTATATTTTCGATGATTCGGGTTAGGTAGGTTTGGTTTTTTATTTCGCCACCAAGGTTTATAGGAATGGTTTGCGAATCGCCTTCAGCAAATTTTCTTCTAATGGCGAATTTCAGCAAGTTTTTATACTGCGTGGTTTTGGAACCGAAATCGATGGTTTGGTCATAAATGTTTTTGGTGGGAATATTGAGCTTTACCAAACTCCAATCTAAAAAGTGAATCGTTATTTCATTGGGTTTTGGTGTGCTTGCAAGCCGAATGACCCAAGTAGTCGCCAAAACCAAAAAGATGGAAATCAGTGAAGTTTTCGCAATTATTTTGATAAAATTGTTACTGAAATCATTTCCGAAGGTTAAAAACACTTCAGAAATTTGCGACACGAAAATCAACAGAATAATCAAAACTGAAATATAGCCGATAATCTTTAAACCCCTATATGCAAAGGTTCTATAGAAAGAAACCCCTAATAAATAACACAGAAATGCCGAAAGTAGTAAATCTGGAATTCCACTAATTCGGATGTTTTTATATACATTATTTTCGTTTAAAATTAACGGGAGAATAAAGGTGATAATAGAAGTGAAAATAATTACAATAACTATTTTACGGATGTTTTTTGTATTGTGATAGATGAATCCCGGCGCGTAATAAAAGTAGAAAAGAGCCAACAACAAAAACATATTGTTGATGATCGAAAAAAGATTGACTGCCAGATGATAACCTTGTGTTTCAGTAAAGCTAAAAACAGTGCAACCATAAATCCAGCACCCTGAAAGTACCCAAACAAACATTGCAAAACTTAAATAAAGAAGCCCTTTATCAACCCGTTTTTGAGAATCGTCTTCTTCCAAAAGCTGGCTGAACCTATTGCGTATATTGTGCCAAAGCGCAAGCAACAAAACCCCGCCAAGAAAAGCGATACAGATGTGTGAAAGAATATAGAACTTAGCTACTTCCGTCATCTTCGCCGAGAATTCTGTTCACTAATTTCTTTTTAGCAGTTTCGTCATCCCCACAAAGCCATTGTATCACATTATCTTCCCACATGGCGTCCGCTTGTTCTTGGGTTACAATTTTTCTTTCCAAAGCAAGATCCAATATTTTTCCGGGATATGAGGATTGCGGCGCACTTTCCATTTCACCTAGCGGATATGGATCGTCCAGCCCTACAAGTACCTGTTTATATCCTTGATTTTTCACTACCAGTTCCAATGAACCCGTGTCGTGAACAAGGGTGTCAAAGAAAATATTTTTGTGCCCAACAGATTTCCTCGGATGCACTTTTCCTTCAAAAAGATCGGGGCGGCCATCAAAACCTTGGATTCTTCGCCCTAAATTTATCTGCGCTAATTGTCCGCCATGCGCAAAACAGGTTCGCATATTTGGAAATTTATCGGCATAGCCGTTCAAAGTCAAAAAGTGGTATGCATCCGCACACTGCGCAAGCATCCAAATAAGGTGGAAGCGCCACGAAGTGTTTTCAAGTTTTATAAATTTTTCACCATCGTAGGGATGGATTTCCACTGCCAAATTATATTTTGAAGCCAATTCAAAAATCGGCTCATTTTCTTCATCAAAAATACAGCGCCACGTACCAATAGTATCCATATAATGGGTTGGCAAACATAAAAGTTGAAGCCCAAGTTCTTCAACACAACGTTCCATTTCCCAAAGCGCACCGCGCACAAAACCAGGATGCACTACAAAACCGCAGGTAAATTTTGAAGGATGATCTTGCTGCACCTTTGCGTTAAAATCATTTTGAAAACGAAGCGCTTGTTTCATTTCTTCAACGCGCAAACCATTCCCGTAAAGTTGGGAAAGGTTCAAAACCACGGCGTGGTCTATTTTGAAACGTTCCATCCATTCCAACTTTTCATTTAAAAAGAAACTGGAATCTGTAACTGGGCGGCTCCAATCTTTTTGAAGCATAAATTTTCGGTCTTTATCTACCCAAAAAATCCCCTTATCCTGCATAAACTGCGGAATTTCTTCTGGATAGGGAAGCAAATGTGAATGGCCGTTGATGCGGAGTTTTCGTCTCATAAGCTGTTCCCGCGAAGGCGGGAATCTTTTTAATTCAAACTAAATATTTTTTAAAGTTACAAACTTTTGGTTCGCCCACCATCAACGGGAAGATTAATTCCATTGATGTAGCTCGCGGCTTCGCTAGCGAGGAAAGCAACCGCATTTGCAATTTCTCCCGGCTGGGCAAATCGTTTTGCTGGCACCAAGCTTTTCATAAACTCACTGGCTTCTTTTTCGGTTTTGTTCATTCTTTTTGCGGCGTTGCCTACAATGTCTTCCAGCCTATCGGTAGCCGTAAAACCGGGCAAAACGTTGTTTACGGTTATTCCGAATTGACCCAGTTCATTCGCCAAAGTTTTGCTCCAACTGGCAACTGCACCACGAATAGTGTTGCTCACACCAAGTCCATCAATAGGTTGTTTTACCGAAGTGGAAATAATATTAATAATCCTTCCATAATCAGCTTCTTTCATTCCAGGCACAACTGCTTGCACCAAAATCTGGTTGCAAACCACGTGCATGGAGAATGCTTTTTCAAATTCATCCGTTTCCGCAGAAAATATGGGTCCGCCTTTTGGTCCGCCAGTATTATTCACCAAAATGTGAAATATTTTGTTGGAAACCGCAACTTCCACTTTGTCTTTCAACTGTTGTGGATTTGTAAAATCTGCCACAAAATAGTTATGTTTTTGACCTTTTTCAAATGGAAGTTCAATTAAAGTTTCCTTCAATTTTTCTTCATCGCGGGCAACCAAAGTCACTGTTGCTCCAAGTTTTGCCAATAGAATGGCGGTTGCTTTTCCAATGCCGGCGGTACTTCCGCAGACTAGGGCGTTTTTATCTGTTAAGTCTAGATTCATAGTAGTTCTATTGTCACCCTGAGCGCAGTCGAAGGGCTTTTATGTTACAATTTCAATCGGGCTTCGACTGCGCTCAGCCTGACATTATTGTTCATATTTTATACAAACATTTTTGGCTTCCGTAAAAAATCGAAGCGCTTCAAAACCGCCTTCCCGGCCTACGCCGCTGTCTTTCATTCCTCCGAAAGGCGTTCGTAAATCGCGGTTTAACCACGTATTTACCCAAACAATTCCCGCTTCAATTTCTTTTGAAATGCGCATCGTTCGGTTTAAATCTGATGTCCAAAGGGTAGCGGAAAGACCGTATTTCACCGAATTCGCCATTTGCAAAACTTCTTCTTCCGTTTCAAAAGGCATAATTGTAACTACGGGTCCAAAGATTTCTTCTTGATTTACACGGCACTGATTGTCAAAAACTTCGATAACAGTTGGTTCTAAATAATAGCCGTTTTCAAAATCTTTTACCGTTACCCGATTACCACCGCAAAGAATTTTTCCGCCCTCTTTTTCGGCGAGTTTTATGTATGATTCTACTTTTTCTAAATGTGGTTTTGAAACTAATGCCCCTAAATTTGATTCAGCATTAAAGGGATTACCAACTTTTAGTTGTTTTACTTTTTCAACGAAGTCTTTTTTAAACTTTTCGTAAATAGGTTTTTCAACAAAAATTCTGCTACCGCAAAGACAAATTTGGCCTTGGTTTGCAAAAGAAGAACGGACAGTTACTTCCAGCATTTTTTCATAATCGCAATCTGCGAAGATGAGGTTTGGGTTTTTACCGCCGAGCTCCAAAGACAATTTTTTGAACATTGGCGCTGCGGTTCTGGCAATATTTTCACCCGTTTTGGTGCCACCGGTAAAAGAAATTGCTTTAATATTTTTATGCTCAACAATAGCTTGCCCTGCGGAAGGACCGGTGCCGTGCACAATGTTTAAAACACCTTTTGGTAAACCAGCTTCGGTGCAGATTTCACCTAAAAGAAAAGCGGTAAGTGGCGTGATTTCGCTGGGTTTTGCAACAACCGTATTTCCCGCGGCGATTGCTGGGGCGATTTTCCACGTGAATAAATATAGCGGAAGATTCCAAGGCGAAATACAGCCAACAACGCCAAGAGGTTGGCGCAAGGTGAAATTAATAGTGTTCAAACCTACACTTTCGTGAGCTTCGCTTGAAAATTGGGTAATGGCATTTCCGAAAAACCGAAAGTTTGCAGAAGCTCTTGGAATATCAACAGCCAAAGCTAAACTAAGCGGTTTACCGTTGTCTTTTGCTTCGGCTTCAGCTAAATCCACTAATTTTTCTTCGATTAAATCTGCTATTTTTAGAAGGATTCGGCTGCGTTCGTCAATGGTTGTGTTGCTCCATTTTGGGAACGCTTCTTTGGCGGCTTGATATGCGTTTTCAATGTCTTCGGAATTAGAGTTGGCTATTTGCGAATACACTTCGCCATTGGAAGGATTGTAATTGTCCAGCCATTTTTTTGAAAGTGGTTCAACGTATTCGCCGTTTATGTAGTTTAGGATTTTTTGCATATCACTCATAACTCTGCACTCTTAACTCTTAACTGGCGAATAAGCCATCGCCTTTATCTCCACCACCAAATACGGATGTGGCAATTGGTGCACAGCAACCGTTGTTCTAGCTGGTCCGGTTTCTTTATTGAAGTATTCCGCATAAACCTCGTTATAACCAGCAAAGTCGTTCATATTCACCAAAAAGCTGGTTACGTCAACTAAGTCGGCCATAGTTGCGCCTTCGGTGGCGAGGTAATCTTTTATGTTTTCCAGCACTGCACGGGTCTGTTCCCTAACGTCAAAATGCATCGTGCCCATTTCGTCTACTTTGTGGACACCAGCGAATGTATTATCCGGCAAACGTGAACTTGTTCCGCTGATAAATATAAAATCGCCCACGCGTTTTACGTGAGGATATGCGCCTCGTGGCGTTGCTTTTCCTTCTACTACATTCCCGCGAAGGCGGGAATCTTTTTGTTGTTCTTCCATAGATTTATTTTTAGTTAAAGCAATCACCCCTTCCGTCTTCAAAATCGCTTTGACTCCTTCCGTCCCCGATGAAAAATCGGGGCCACCTTCCCAAGAAAAAGGGGAAGGTGCCAATTGCTTTTTATTTAAATGAGTACTACCCAAACGCCACTTCATCATTGTGAAGAATGGCATCTGTATGTTTTTTTACCAGTTCCAGTTTTTCTTTTAAAGACATTTCCTCCCCAATTTTTCCGTCTGCTAAAAGGTTTAAAATTGCTTTATCTTGCGCCCTTCCGCGTTTCATTG
>JBBQUI010000090.1:0-10943 GCA_038212575.1 Flavobacteriales bacterium | reverse complement strand
TATAGAAATAAGCCCCCGAGCCCCCAAGGGGGGAGCCACTGTTATGAATCCCACGGAAGCAAAAGTTCCCCCTTTGGGGGTTAGGGGGCTTACCCTTCGCCAACAATCCAAAAAAGCCGCAGGAAAACCCAACATCGCTTTGGCAGATTTTATTGCACCAAAGGAAAGCGGAATTCAAGATTACATTGGTTGTTTCTGTGTGAGCACTGGTTTTGGAACACAGGAATTGGCTACAAAATATGAAAAGGAACACGACGATTACAATTCCATAATGGTGAAAGCCCTGTCAGACCGCTTGGCCGAAGCGTTTGCGGAATATCTTCACAAAAAAGTGCGAACGGAATATTGGGGCTATGCTTCCGAAGAAAACCTCTCCAATGAAGATTTGATTTCTGAAAAGTATAAAGGAATTCGTCCCGCGCCTGGCTATCCCGCTTGCCCCGATCATTTGGAAAAACTGACCATTTGGGAGCTTCTTAAAGTGAAAGAAAACATTGGTGTTGAACTTACCGAAAGTTTGGCGATGTGGCCGGCAGCTTCTGTTTCGGGCTATTATTTTGCAAATCCCGAAGCGCGATATTTTGGGCTCGGAAAAATTAAGGAAGACCAAATTGAAGATTTCGCAAAGCGAAAAAATATGGATTTAGAAGAAGCTATGAAGTGGTTGAAAACAAACTTAAGCCCCTAAATCCCCCAAAGTGGGACTTTTACAATATTGAGAAGATATAAATTAAATAAAAATTATGAATATGAAAACCCGTATAAATAAAATTATAACCACGTCACTTTCCCCCCTTTGGGGGCAAGGGGGCTTTTCCCCCTTCGGGGGTTAGGGGGCTAGTCTTATGAAAGTAACCGAACACATAAAAAACGGAAAAGGGAAAACACAGTTTTCATTCGAGATTTTACCGCCTTTAAAGGGAGAAAATATACATTCCATTTTTGAAAATATTGACCCACTGATGGAGTTTGAGCCTCCCTATATAAACGTTACATATCATCGCGAGGAATATGTTTTTAAGGAATTAAAGGATGGTTTGATTGAAAAGAAAATCGTTCGCAAACGGCCGGGAACGGTTGGTATCTGCGCGGCCATTCAAAACCGATATGAGGTGGATGCCGTGCCGCACATACTTTGCGGTGGATTTTCAAAAGAAGAAACCGAAAACTTTTTGATCGACCTTCAGTTTCTTGGCATCGACAATGTAATGGCACTGAGGGGTGATGCCGTGAAAAGTGAGACGTATTTTACCCCCGATAAAAACGGCCATAAATATGCTTGCGATCTGGTTTCACAAATACATTTTATGAACACTGGAAAATATTTGGATGATGAACTTCAAAATACATTCCCAACCGATTTTTGCGTGGGCGTTGCTGGCTATCCCGAAAAACATATGGAAGCCCCAAGTAGTGAAAGCGATATCCATTTCCTTAAAAAGAAAATAAAAAATGGTGCGGAATATATTGTTACCCAAATGTTTTTTGACAATGAAAAGTTCTTTCAGTTTGAAAAGAAATGCAGGGCAGAAGGCATTACAGTTCCAATTGTTCCCGGACTAAAACCTATTGCAGTAAAATCCCATCTCAATTTAATTCCGCATAGGTTTAAAGTAGATTTGCCTGATGCTTTAGTAAGGGAAGTGGTGAAAGCAAAGGACAATCAAGCCGTTAGGCAAATAGGGATTGATTGGTGTGTTAAGCAAAGTCAGGAACTTGTGAAAGCTGGAGTGCCTTTTCTTCACTACTATTCTATGGGAAAAAGTAGCAATATTAAAGAAATCGCTTCGCAGGTATTCTAAGATTGCTTTATTTTGCGGCAATGTCCCGAATTGCACTTTTATTATTTTGTTTCACCGCTTCTTTCGTTTTTTCACAGGAAAAAAACAAGGATTTCTTTGTGGACGCAAATTATTTTTACGGAACCATTCTTCGGCACAACAAGGATATTTCACATTTGGTGAAAAACCATCCCGATGGTTTTATTGTTGGTTTTAACCGAAAAACTTATGGAACCGAGCCTTGGCATGAAGAATATAATTACCCCGATTGGGGCTTTTCATTTGTGCACCAAAATGCGCATTATGATGTTTTGGGTGAAAATTATGGTTTGTACGGACATTTCAATTTTTACTTTTTAAAACGAAATCTTTTCTTCCGAATAGGGCAGGGCGTTGCCTACAATACCAATCCGTTTGATTTGGAAACCAATTTCAAAAACAACGCTTACGGCACTCGTTTGTTGAGTTCCACCTATTTGATGCTGAATTATAACAAGCAAAATATTTTTAAAAACTTTGGAGTGCAAGCTGGAATTGCATTGGTGCATTATTCAAACGGAAATTTTAAGGCGCCCAATTCAAGCACCAATGCTTTCACTTTAAATATTGGCCTGCAATATTCCGTTGAGGATGAAAGGACTTCGGAATATATTTCCGACTCTCTTCCGAAGAAAATTTCAGAACCCATAAAATACAATTTCGTGCTTCGTGGCGGACTGAATGAAAGTGATTATTTGAATCTCGGTCAGCATCCGTTTTTTGTGGTTTCAGCTTTTGCAGATAAGCGATTGAGTTACAAAAGCACGCTTCAGTTGGGTGCTGATTTTTTCTATTTACCATTTCTGAAAAAAGAAATAGAATATCTTTCCATTGCTTTCCCCAGCTTCGGCGTAAAAGGCGATGAAGATTTTAAAAGGGTTGGGGTTTTTGCTGGCCATGAATTGCGGATCAGTGATTTGGCAGTCGTTTCGCAAGCGGGTTACTACGTTTATTATCCGTACGATTTTGAAGGAAGAACCTATTTTAGAGCTGGATTAAAATATTATTTTAACGAGAAATTTTACAGCGCAATCACGTTAAAATCACACGGCGCCAAAGTGGAAGGCGTGGAATTTGGCGTGGGAATTAGAATATAAATTATGAAAAAATTATTTTTTATTGGAATGATTTTTTTGATGCTTTCGTGCGATTCCGAAAATTCTTGGGATTGCATGCAAGCTGCTGGAGATTCCGTTTCCAAAGAATACTTTATTTCAGATTTTTCAAAAATTAGAATTGAAGACGATGTTACATTATACTTAAAACAAGGTGAAACACAGCAGATAAAACTTGAAACTGGCGAAAACCTTTTGGGCGATATTTCCGTAACTATTGAAGAAAATACACTCGTAGTGAAAGATCAAAACAATTGCAATTTGGTTCGTGATTATGGAATTACAAAGGTATTTGTAACCGCACCAAACATAACTGAAATCAGGAATAGCTCTGCTTACGACGTTATTGGGGAAGAAGTTTTGAATTTTCCAGAACTCACTTTGGTGAGTAATAGTTCAGCTGGACCTGAAACAATCAGAAAGAGTGGCGATTTTTATTTGAATATTAATTGCGACATATTCCGAGTATCCGCAAATGGACAAAGCGTTTTTTACATCACGGGAAATGCCCATAGTGCCACATTAAGTTTTGACGATGAAATGCCCAGGTTTGAAGGCAAGGATTTTTTAATAGATGAACTTACTGTTTTTCAAAGAAGTGCGAACAAAATGATAGTAAACCCAACCCAAAGTATCATTGGAAAAATCGTTGCAACGGGCGATATTATTAGCCATAACCGACCACCATTGACAGATGTTAAAGAATTATTTACAGGCAGGCTATTATTTGAAGATTAGTTTATCTTTACCGCCGTTGAAAAAAATATGAAGCACCTCTTTTCAGTATTTACAGCCTTACTTTTAAGTTTTCCGCTTTTTTCACAGGAAAAGGAATTAAACCCAGTTTCTTTAGAAGCTGATTTTTTCTACGGAAGTGTTTTGGAGCACAATCCGGATATTCAGCATTTAATCTCTGGTCACCCCACAGGGTTTTTTCTTTCTTTTAATAGAAAAACATACGGTTTTAATGAATGGGAGCGCCGTTATAATTACCCAGATTGGGGTTTTACAGTTGCTTATCAAGATTTGCATAATGAGTATTTGGGAAATGTTGTGAGTGCCTACGGGCATTTTAATTGGTATTTTTTAAACCGAAATCTGACGGTACGTGTGGGGCAGGGAATTGCTTATTCCGGAAACCCTTTTGACACAGAATCCAACTATAATAATAACGCATACGGCACGGAACTTTTAAGCACAACTTTTTTAAAAGGAAATTACGTGCGTGAAAATATATGGAAGGGTCTTGGCTTGCACGCCGGCTTCACAGTTATTCATTATAGCAATGCAAATTTTAAAGCTCCAAATAATAGTACGAACTCATTTTTGCTAAATGCGGGAGTAAGCTACCAATTGGATTATAAGGAATTCCCTGAATATATTCAAAAAGAAGATTCACTAAGTAAAACTCACGCCGAAAGATTTAAATACAATCTCGCTTTTAGAACTGGTCTAAACGAAAGTGATGTAGTGGGTCTTGGGCAAGAGCCGTTTTATGAATTGTCTTTTTTTGTGGACAAGCGGTTGAATTATAAAAGCACACTTACGGCAGGGGTAGATGTTTTCTTTTCAACTTTTTTGAAAGAATTGATTACCTATCGCTCCATTGCTTATCCTGAAGATGGCCTTTCCGGCGATGAAGATTACAAAAGAGTCGGTCTTTTTGTGGGACACGAATGGCGTTTCAATCGGGTCGCGTTTGTCTCACAGTTGGGCTATTATGTGTATTGGCCTTATGAATTTGAGAACCGCGTTTATAACCGTTTGGGCTTGAAACGTTATTTCTTTGATGATAACATCTTCGCTTCGGTAACAGTCCATGCGCACTGGGCCAAGGCAGAAGCCGTGGAATTTGGGATTGGGTATAGATTGTGAGGCAAAATAATGGAAAAGATGAGTAACAATATAAGTATCGAATTTTATAAAAAGACATCAAAGTTCTTCCGAACCGTCTTGATTCTTGGTTCTTGCAGCGCAGCGGTCTTGGTTCTTTTTTCGGGATGCGATTCGGAAAATGGTTGGGACTGTACCCAAAAAGCTGGTGATATTGTAGAAACGGAATTCACCGTGCAGCCGTTTACAAAAATACTTGTTTGGGAGCGTATCAAACTTTTTGTTAAACAAGGCGACGAACAAAAAGTAGTTGTTGAAACTGGCGAAAATTTAATGAACGATGTGGAAGTTTCCGTTATCGACGGAAAACTTGAAATTCACAACAACAATTCCTGTAATTTGGTTCGCGATTATGGGTTGACTAAAGTGTACATAACCTCTCCAAATATCACCGAAATACGAAGTAGCACAGGCTTGCCGGTTGAAAGTATAGGTGTGCTTCGGTATCCATCGTTAACACTTTTGTCTGAAGATCAACAAAACGAGGATGAATATCACATTGACGGTGATTTTAAATTGAATCTGGAAGTGGAAAGCTTGAATGTTGTAGCCAATGGACTTTCCAAGTTTTATTTGAGCGGAAGCGCAAACGGCGCCAATTTCGGGTTGTATGCAGGAGATTGCCGTATTTTTGCAGAAAATTTAATCGTCCAAAGCCTGTATGTTTTTCACAGAAGTACAGGAGAAATGGTTGTGAATCCGCAGCAAGCTATCCGAGGAAAAATAGTGAGTTTGGGCAATGTGATTTCAAAAACAAGACCACCAATTGTTGAGGTTGAGGAATTGTATCGCGGGAAACTTATTTTTGAATAGAACTTGCCTAAAAGTATAAAAAATTATACTTTTGAAAAATGACTTCCAAAGAACTTGTAAAACTCATCAAAAAGGATGGTTGGTACCAAGTGTCCCAAAAAGGAAGTCACGCTCAGTTTAAACACCCAACAAAAAAAGGCAGGGTTACTATTCCGATCCACTCGGGAGATGTGGCCAAAGGAACTGAGAAATCAATTTTGAAACAGGCTGGACTATAAAACCGTAACAATGAGAAAATATAAAATAACCGTTGAAAAAACTCCCACAGGTTATAGTGCCTATAGCGACGAAATTGTGGGTGTAATCAGCACTGGCGAAAATTGGGAAGGTGTAAAACAAAATTTTAAAGTGGCTTTCCAGTATCATTTGGATGGATTGAAAGAGGATGGAGAAGATATGCCCAATGATTATAAGTTGGAGTTTGGGTTGGATATTGCCCAATTTTTTGAGCATTATTCAATATTTAATGTTTCTGCCTTAGCTAAATATCTTGAAATTAATCCTCAATTATTGCATCAATACAAGGAAGGCCACAAAAATGTTTCGGAAAAAACTTCTATTAAGATTTTAAAGGGAGTACACAAATTTGCTGAGGAATTGCTTTCTTCAGTTTAAAAATCTATTTTATTTTTGAATAGTCAATTCAGAAAATAATTTTTCCAAAGTCGTATTTTTTTGGTGCAGTTGAAGTATTTTCAAGCCATTGTCGTGCGCAAAATCGAACACTTTTCCGCGCATATCCTGTTCGGTTTCAAAATAAAGTTGATAAATAAAACCAATTGAGTTTTCAATCTTTTCAATTTTTGGAAGCTGCTGCAGAGCTACTTCTTCCACTCGGTAATCAAATTCTACTTCTATAATTTGCTGTTTGTTATTTTTTAAATCTTTCAGCTTTTTATCAAGCACAATTTCGCCTTTGTTTATAATGATAACGCGGTCGCAGATCGCTTCAACTTCTTGCATAATGTGTGTAGAGAGCAAAACTGTTTTTTCCTTTCCAACATTTTTTATAAGTTGACGAATTTCAATCAATTGATTTGGGTCTAAACCTGTTGTTGGCTCATCTAGAATCAAAACTTCGGGGTTGTGCAATAAAGCATTTGCAAGCCCAACACGTTGGCGGTATCCTTTGGAAAGCTGGCCGATTTTTTTATTCGCTTCGGGCATCAACCCTGTTTTTTCAATGACGCTTTCCACTTCAGATTTTGGAATATTGTAGATTCCCGCATTAAAAAGAAGGTATTCGCGAACGTACATATCCAAATAAAGTGGATTATGCTCGGGCAGATAACCCACGCTTTTTTTAACGGCAATATCATCTTTGGTTACTTCAAAACCGTTCACGATAGCAACACCTTCCGAAGCGGGAAGAAAGGTTGTCAAAATTTTCATCATCGTTGATTTTCCGGCGCCATTTGGACCCAAAAAACCAACAATTTCTCCTTTTTCAATGGAGAATGAAACTTTGTTCAGCGCTTTTTGTTCGCCGTAGGTTTTGGTGATATTTTCTACTTGTATCGACATTTTTTTACGAAAACAAAGCTACATAAATTTCTTCCGAAGTGATTCACGTCTTCGATTTAAAATTTTTCATAAAACTTTTTCAAAATCACATTTATTGGCTACTTTAGCCGCAATGAATACAAAACCTATATACAATCTTTCCAAAACTTGGTGGCATTTGTTCAACAACATTCGCTGAAGGGATTATTGTATTTTAAATATACTTTGAAAAGTCCCATTTTTGGGACTTTTCTTTTTTTTGAAATATGATTTATGCAGAATAAAAAAGAATTTAGAAATTGGTTGGATGCCTTTGGATTGAACCATCCTTTGGTAATTGCTGGCCCTTGCAGTGCCGAAACAGAGGAACAAGTGCTTAAAATTGCACATCAACTGAAAGATACAGACACCTCCGTTTTACGTGCTGGAATTTGGAAACCACGAACCCGCCCCGGAAATTTTGAAGGCGTTGGCGCTTTGGGTTTAAAATGGCTTCAAAAAGCAAAGGAAGAAACCGGATTGCTGATCACAACTGAAGTTGCAAATGCAAATCACGTAGATTTGGCGCTGAAACACGATGTAGATATTTTGTGGATTGGCGCACGCACCACGGTTTCGCCCTTTATTGTACAGGAAATTGCCGATGCCGTAAAAGGAACCGATAAAATTATTTTGGTGAAAAATCCCGTGAATCCAGATTTGGCGTTGTGGTTGGGCGCAGTGGAACGTTTTTATGAAGCTGGAATCACCAAACTTGGTGTTATCCACCGTGGTTTTTCAACCTATGAAAAAACGCGATACCGCAACAATCCGGAATGGCAAATCCCGATTGATCTTCAAAACACATTTCCAGATTTGCCGCTTATCTTGGATCCTTCACATATTGCGGGTAAGCGCGATATAATTTTTGACCTTTGCCAAACTGCGCTCGATTTGAACTATGACGGTTTAATGATAGAGACCCATTTTGATCCCGATAATGCGTGGAGCGATGCCAAACAGCAAATTACCCCAGCCGCGTTAGAGAAAATGACGGTTGATCTTAAAATTCGGAAAGTGGAAGGAGACGAGGTTGAATTCAACAACCAATTGAACACGATGCGTACGCAGATTGATTTAATTGACGACCAAATAATGGACATGCTCGGTAAGCGAATGAAAATAGTGGACGGAATTGGCCATCTTAAAAAGAAGAACAATGTGGCCATTCTTCAGGTAAAACGATGGAATGAGGTTTTGGGAAGGATGATTTTGGAGGGCGAGGAGAACAAACTAAGTGAGGAATTTGTCCTAAAATTGTACAAAGCAATACATCAAGAATCAATTGAGCATCAAAAACGGGTGATAGGGGAGTGAGTTCGGTTTTAAGTGCTTATAAGTTAGGAATAGCAATGAAAGAATTTTAGAATTGTAAATTAACTGTGCCCATGAAAACAATTTATACCCTTATCGTCGTTAGCCTTTTGGCGTGCAACAACAATGTTGAAAAGACAAAACCAACCGAAGTCCCAAATCTAAAGGAGCAGATGGTGGATTCCGTGGACCATGGAAATAATGTGGAAAGCGAGAACACCTCAATCGGGAAAAGCTACTCCAATGCCCGGTTCCGGAAGGTTACCGTTGAAAAAACGGGTGCGAAAACCTTTACCATAAAAGGCGAAGCACAAATTTTTGAGGCCAATTTTAGTTGGATAATCGAGGACGGTCACAACGAACTACAAAAAGGTTTTGAAATGACGGATGCGGGGGCGCCAGAATGGGGTGCATTCAATTTTACAGTGACGGCGGAAAAGCAACGCCCCAACTCAACATTGATGCTGGTCTTGTTTGAAACCAGCGCAAAAGACGGCAGCCGGCAGCATGAGCTCGGGATTGTGTTGGAGTAGGAATGTATGATTTAGCGAATCTGTGGCTGAGGCGTATATTAACTCGGGATGCCCAGTCGCTGAAGTTGTACCAAAACCACTGCCAACTGCAATTGCCCAGAACAACAGCCTAAATTTCCCCTTCCCTCAAATCCTTCGCCAAGCTCGCATCTTTAAGTTTTCCATTTTTAAAAATATACTTTAAATCTGCAATAGTATCGACCATTAATTGTTTGTAATAATAATTAATATGCTCTAATACCCCAAAAAGCCCTGCCATTCCGCCCCAAATGAGCAATTTATAATTTATATCACTATCGTTTATAATGTATAACTGAATTATGAATATTATGGGCAATAAGCCAATTAAAATTAAATTAACCCGCTTTGACTTCTTAAAAAACCTAAGGTTGTCGGTTTGGTCAAATGTTTTACCTGTTAGCCTATAAAGTTTCAGTTTCCAATAATGCTGCCCTTGATAAAGTATAATGATACAAAGGGCAAAACTGTAAGTAATCAATATAATATGCCGCGAAGGATAGTTAATAATGAAATAAATCATAGCCAACGGAAAGCTAATAAAAGTATGCATCCGTTCAAGTGGGTAATACCATTTCAGTCTTTTGATAATTGCTTTTTTGCTCATTTTTTATTGAATCCTTGTAATCATTATAGTTAAATTTAATACATTTTCCCCATCCATTTTCTTTAATACTACCAATAATTTACTGAATTTTACACACTATGAACGGAATCGTCTATAAATCTACCGGAAGCTGGTACAGCGTGAAAGCCGAAAACGGCACATTTTACGATTGCCGTATAAAAGGTAAGTTCCGCATGGATGGGATAAAGAGTACAAACCCTGTGGCGGTTGGCGATCACGTTGATTTCCAAATTGAAAAAAAGGGAGATGAAACCGTGGGAGTAATTTCGCATATTTATGAACGCGAAAACTATATCATCCGCAAATCGGTCAACCTTTCAAAACAAACACACATTATTGCGGCCAATATTGACATTGCTTTTCTGCTTATTACCTTAAACAATCCACCCACGTTTACAACATTCATCGATCGATTTTTGGTTACTGCAGAAGCATATCATATTAAAGCCGTGCTTCTTTTCAACAAAATTGATACCTACAACGAAGATCAATTACTGGAAATTAAACTTCTTGCAGCGCTTTACCGAAAAATAGGGTATGAGTGCATCGGTATTTCGGCAACTACGGGAAAGAATATCGACAAAGTAAAAGTTTTGATGAAGGATAAAGTAACGATGTTTTCGGGCCATAGTGGCGTGGGAAAATCTACTTTGATAAATGCTTTGGAGCCTGGTTTGGGTTTAAAAACCTCAAAAATTTCCGAGCAGCATTTGCAGGGGCAGCACACCACAACTTTTGCAGAAATGTTTGATCTTTCTTTTGGAGGACAAATAATTGATACCCCCGGAATCAAAGGCTTCGGAGTGGTTGAAATTGATAAAGAAGAGCTGGGAGATTATTTTCCGGAGTTTTTTGAACTGAAAGAAAATTGCAAGTTCAACAACTGCCTTCATTTGGAAGAACCGCAATGTGCCATTAAGGAAGCGTTGGAACATGAAGAAATAGCTTGGTCCCGATACAAAAGTTATTTACAGATTTTGGAAGGTGAAGAAGAACATTTCAGAAAAGATATTTACGAGAAATAATGTTAAATGTTCAAAGTTCAAAATTCAATGTTCAGAGTTCAAAATTCAATGTTCAAAATTCAAAGTTCAGAGTTCTGAGTTCAGAGTTCAAGATGCAGCATGGGAGTGTTCAATTAAGTGTGTCATCGGTTAAAAATCTGTTGTCAAAATAATCAACTAGGTCTCTTCGTACCGATGCCCATGCAAACATACTACCATTCCATCTTGTCTGCGCATTTATGGTTGCCAAATATATCTGTTTT
>JBBQUI010000089.1:0-11474 GCA_038212575.1 Flavobacteriales bacterium | reverse complement strand
TATCTTAGGTTGATCAACCGAAAGGAAGTGGCCTGAGTTTGGAATAATCTCACCCTGCCCTCTTGGAATATATTTTTCTGTTAAACGAATGGTGTGTTTGGTATTAAATATATCGTCATCTCCAATCAAAACAAGGACGGGCATTTTCAAGGATTGCAAATCGCTATTGGAGAAAGGTTTCATCTCCATCACGAATTTGTTCAAGGAATCATTTTCTGTGGCAATGTGATACTGCTCTAGATAATTTCTATCAATTTTGCTTGGATCTTTTGATAAGGTTTCCATAGTGCGATTCGCTCCTTCTTCCTTGGAATAGAATATATTGAGCATATTTTTTAACAAGCCCGTACTGGGCGGAATCCACATAAAAGTCTGGACTGGGCTTAACAGGATTAAACTTCTTATATTCCTCTTACTATGAAGCGCTATATTCATGGCTAACCAGCCACCACGAGAAGTTCCGATTAAATGAAACGATTTTAATTTCAATGCCCAGAATATCTCTTCGTACCAAGCAGTGACTTCATCAAGATTCTCAAAGTCAGCTGTTTTATATGACTTTCCGGTTTCAATAATTAAATCGATTGCAAAAATACGGTATTGCTCGGCCAACGCTTTGGCATTGGGGTACCACATCGTAGAACTTGCACTCATTCCATGAAGCAAAACCACGGGCATGCCATCTTTTGGACCGCTCATTAGCACATGAGCTATTCCCTTTGAAGTGGTTATATAGAGCTCTTTATAATCTACTCCCCATCGTTGAAGTGTTTTATCATAAGCTTCAAAATAGGCTTTATGTTTCCTATCCGGATGGGTAATATACTCTGGCTCTTTCTTAAACTCATTATAGTCGTCCTTTTCTTTGTTGCATCCAGCAAAAAGGATGAACAGGAACAGAAATGGCAGTGTTTTAAAATACTTCACTTATAAAATTTAAAGACCAAATTTACATCATTAATATTCATTATAAGCCATTATTATACTATTCGAGTTAGTAGGTAATTCAATTTGTTTTCTGAAAAAAGAGTATCTTTTTGTCAAACTTTGAAATAAAAAATAAAAACTTAAAACCAAAATTCCCAATATCTTTGCACCCTAAATAATATTAATGAAATATCCCCATTTTCTATTCTTTGCATTCTTTTTAATGCTCTGTTCCAATACCATTGGTCAAAAAATAAACAAATATCCAACACTGGCAGAAACTTGGCAGTTGGATTCCACATCGCTTTCACAAAAAGTTGAATTTAGGCTCCTGCCCTATAAGCCTCTTTATCTTTTGTTTGCAAATTACACCACAAATGTTAATCACTCCCCTGCCAGCATTAACGAAAACAATGTGGTTGAGGAACCTATTCCATACAACAATGTTGAGTTGGTTTTTCAAATAAGTTTCAAAACAAAAATCCTTCACAACATTTTTGGTAACGAAATAGGCGGCGATGTTTGGTGCGCCTATACCCAAAGTTCGCGTTGGCAATTATATAATAATGAACTTTCAAGACCTTTCCGTGAGACAAACTATCAGCCAGAGGCTTTTATATTATTTGGCACACCCTATCACATTGGTAGTTTTAAGGGCGTTTTCGTAGGAATGGGAATAAACCACCAAAGTAACGGCCGCTCCAATCCTTTAAGTCGAAGCTGGAACAGGTTTATTTTTCAAATGGGATGGGAGGTTGATAAGCTGCAGATTGTCTTGAAACCCTGGATCCGACTGCCCGAATCGGAAGAAAACGACGACAACCCCAATATTGAAGAATATATGGGCCGTGCTGAACTCAGCTTCAACTACGCCTACGGAAAACACGATTTTGAACTGGCAACCCGTCACTCCCTAAGAGGGGGAGACAATAGTCACGGAAGCGCCCGATTGGATTATTCGTATCGAGTTATCAATAACCTAAAAATCCACGCACAGGTTTTTACAGGGTATGGCGAAAGTTTGATTGACTATAACCACAACCAAACTACTTTTGGCGTTGGACTTTCATTATATTAATCCTTAAAATCACAAACAATTCTAGCTCCTCGCCATTTCAAGGGAGGGGTGGTTACTTTTATTTTAGCCAAACGCAAAAAAACCACGAATCTAATAATTTAGGTTCGTGGTTTTTTAAAACAATAGCTTTTACGCTACTTTAAAATTTACTTAGCCAAAGTTAGCTCATCAATAATATGGCTTGCCCCAGCATATTTATCAATCAAAAATAGTACATAACGAATATCAACATTGATGGTGCGTTGTAGTTGATCATCAAAAATAACATCACCTGCCATTGCTTCAATGTTTCCATCAAAAGCCAAACCAATCAACTCCCCTTTTCCGTTCAATACCGGAGAACCGGAATTTCCACCTGTAATGTCGTTATCGGTCAAAAAGTTTACGGGTAAATAACCGTCTTTGTCTGCATACTGTCCGAAATCCTTTTTCTCGTAAAGATCAATCAGTTTTTTGGGCATATCAAACTCATCATCACCGGGTTGGTATTTTGCAACCGTGCCTTTTAAAGTGGTGTAATAATTTTTCGCAGCATCGTTTC
Organism: Flavobacteriales bacterium; assembly: GCA_038212575.1. Taxonomy (GTDB): domain Bacteria; phylum Bacteroidota; class Bacteroidia; order Flavobacteriales; family Flavobacteriaceae; genus Aequorivita. The sequence continues at coordinate 8,928 of JBBQUI010000089.1, read as the reverse complement.
GCTTATCCTCTGGCAATGAAATTACTTTTCCATAAGTAAGTCGCAAAGTGCTATTGGCATCGGGGTAATATTTTTCATCGGGGTTTTGAAGTCGCATTCCCTGCACCATTAATCTGTAAGCATGTTCAAAGTTATTGTCCAACTGCTTTTCTTCCTCCGATTTGTAGCGGTAGCGCTTAAACAAATCTGTTGAAAGTTGAAACAAGGGGTCGTTTTGCAATTCCTCAGCATTCGGGTTTGCCATAAAAGCTTGTATCTTTTCCTTTGTTTCAAAAATGCTGTTTTTAAAAGCAGCGTCAACATAGTTATTCCAACCTGCATCAGTTTTGTTGTTTGCCGAAGCAACTTGTGCTACCATTGGCGCAATATTTTTAGCCTTTGTGGAATAAAGCTTAAGCTGTGCGGCTAAAACGTCTTTTTCCAAAGGAAGGTACAGTCCTTCGTAAAAATCATCAATTTGGGCATCTAATTTAGGTTTCAATTCCGCCTGCTTTGCTTCATTTTGCTGCAAATAATAGTCAATATCATTGCCCAAACGATATGGAATGCTTGCCATTTGGGTTCTTAATAATAGACCTATATAGTTGTTATGTTCACTATTTTCGTTGGTTTTGCTGTAATAATCATTGATTACTGACATTACATCTGCATATTTTTTATTTTCCTTTTTGGAAGCCCATTTCTGAAAAGCTTTTTCATCTTTGCGTTTGCTTTCGGCAGTTTTATGTTGCTTTAGCGCATCTATCATTCCTTGACGGTTCTTCCAATAATTGGCAGTTGAGGCATAACTTGAAGCATAGTCAAGTTTTACTTGCTGGTCTTTGTCCATATATTTCTTCATAACATCCATAGACGTTTTTGAAGCTTCTACCCAAGCGGGATATGCATATTCCACGTTTTGCTCAATTCCTCCAGCTGGCATCCAGCGGTTGGTTCTGCCCGGATAACCTAGAATCATGGCGAAATCATTTTCCTCAAAACCTTTTAAACTTGTGGTTAAATGGTATTTTGGTTTAAGCGGCACATTGTCTGGGGAATACTCTGCTGGGTTTCCGTCCTTATCGGCATACACTCTGAAAAGTGAAAAATCGCCCGTGTGGCGTGGCCATTCCCAGTTGTCGGTATCACCACCAAATTTGCCAATGCTTGCAGGCGGAGTACCCACCAAACGCACATCGTTGTAGTCTTGGTAAACGAAATAGTAAAACTCATTTCCTTGATAAAAAGATTTTACAGAAACGGTATATTTTCCACCTTCGTTGTTTTCCTGTTCAATCTTAGCGATTTCCTTGTTTATGGTTGCTTCGCGTTCTGCTTCGGTCATCTTGTCGTTCAGCAAACTTAGGATTCGTTTTGAAACATCGTCCATTCTAACGAAAAAGCGAACGGAAAGACTTTTCGGTTTCAATTCCTCTTTTTGGTTTCCTGCCCAAAATCCGTTGGTCAAATAATCATTTTCGGCGGTTGAAAGCTCTGCTATTTTGCTATATCCACAGTGATGGTTGGTCAATACCAAGCCGCTGCCTGATATAATTTCGGCAGTACACCCACGGTTAAACTGCACTATGGCATCCTTCAGGCTGGCATTGTTTATACTGTAAATTTCTTCGGGCGTAAGTTGTAGCCCCATTTTTTGCATATCGCGGTAGTTCAACCGCTCAATATGCATTAAAAACCACATGCCTTCGTTGGCCTGAACAGGCAAAACAAATGCAGCGAGGAGAAAGGAGAGAATTAAATTTTTCATTAATTAAGGGAGTTTTAAATATTAACAAATGCGATAAATGAGTACCAAAAAGCACTGAAATTTATCGGTCGGTAAATATAAACGGATTCCCCATTTTTCCAGCCTTTGACATTCCAAAAAGCCGAAAAACACTTGAACTTTAACTTTTTGTTAAGACAAGTGTTTTTTTGGATGAAAAAGTGTTCCCCTTAAAAGAAAAATTGAACTTTAGTTTGATAATCCAAAGGGGTGGCGTCGTCAACGTATATACTTTGATTTCTTTGTCAACCCAATAATTATGAATAGCTTTATCAAAATTAACTTCAAAAAAACTAAATGAAAAAAACAACTACGCTACTTTCCTTATTATTCTTAGGAATAATTTCCACAGCTACTGCTCAGCAACAGGGCAAAATGGCCAGCCTGAATGAAGACGGAACCATTTCCGTTGAAACCGTTACACTGCCTGAAAACTATTACAACACAGAACAAACCCAAGTATTTGACCAACTTTGGCGTTTCGGCGAACCGGCACACCCAAACTTCAAAAACAACCGCGGTACGACTTTGGCCGATATAGACAACGACGGAGTGGACGAGATACTCTACGGAATCTGGAACACGCTCTACGCCCTAGAAGGCGATGGCTCTATTCTTTGGGAAAAACCCGTAAGCGGCACAATATTACTACCGCCAACAGTGGCAGACTTAAATAATGACGGAACGCTTGAAATCATCTTAAACACTGGAGGCGTTCCCAATGCAGGCCGAGTATATTTAATGGATAATCTTGGTGCCGATCTCCCCGGTTGGCCACTGAATTTCGACAACCATTGGATGATCAACGCCCCAGCCGTAGCAGATTTAGATGGCGATGGCATTTTAGATATTATTACAGGCGAGCGGGTTGCAAGTGCGCAAGGTTTTGTACACGCCATCAAAATGGACGGCACACCCATAAACGCCAACTGGCCAGTGGAAGTAGCAGCTACCCCAGCTTTTACTCCCTCAATTGCAGATATGGACAATGACGGCAGTCTAGATGTGGTTATCGCAGCCTCTTCAGCAGGGATGTATATTTTTGACAACCAAGGCCAAGTATTCCCAGGCTTTCCTGTATTCGATCCAAACGTAAATTATTCTTATCAATCCCCAATTCTTGTTGATCTTGGAGGAAGCTTAAACCTAGAAATAGTGGGGAGCAATCATGGAAATACTCCTGGTTTCTATGCCATGGATACCGACGGCAACTATTTGCCGGGCTGGCCTATTTCAACTAACGAATGGACCTACTCTCCCCCAACAGTTTTGGACGTGGACGGCGACGGCATATTCGAAATCTTTATGTCAGACCGAAATACCAGCGGAACGCCCGGCGTAGAATTGCCTGTTATCTATGGCCTTGATCCAGATGGCAACAACCTACCCGACTTCCCAATAGAAAAATATGGCGGTACCGAAGGTGTTCTTTCCATTGCCGATGTAAACAACGATAATGTATTTGATATAATCTTCCCGAGTGTCATCACTGATGCAGCGGGTGATGGTTTTATACACGCCTATTCTCTTGATGGAAGTGGTGAAATAGCAGGTTTCCCATTACGTCCGCGAGGCTATACTTTTTTAAATGGAGCTGTCTTGGGCGATGTGGACAATGATGGCCTTTTGGATCTTACCGCCAATAGCTACACATTAACTTTTGGCTCTGGCGTAGATTCAACTTTCGTAAACGTTTATAACCTAAACGTACCTTACAACCCAGATTCTATTAAACGAAACGGATACAAAGGCGATAACACGCGTGATGGTTTTGTTGAAATAGAGGAGATTATTGGCGTTACAGACTACAACACTGGCTCAGTAATCAGGATATTCCCAAATCCTTCAGAAGGAATATTATCATTTAATATTCCACAAGCAATTCAAAATGCAAAAGTGAAAATCTATAGCATTGTAGGTAAAATTGTTTTTTCTGAAGAAAGAAATCTGGAAACCACAAGCAGCTACAACCTAAAACATTTGAACAGCGGTCTGTATTTCGTAAACATTTCTGACGGAAAGAAAACATTTACTGCTAAGTGGGTGAAGAATTAGACTGACAAATCATTTTTAAAACACAACATTCCCTTCTCCGATTTTCGGGGATGGGATTGTTTTTTAAACAGAAACCACACTTTAAAATTTCATATATTTAGTAAAACGATTTTGTCATGACCACGATACATATAGATGAAGAACTGAACTTGGACAAAACCCATTTTAAAACAATGGAGGAGTTTTAGTTGTATTTATTAATGCAGGAAAAAGAGCAACCTACAGATTATTCTTTGAGTGATGCGCATAAAAAAATAATTGATGATCGTGTTGCAGAGGCAGATGCAAACCCAGACAATTATGTTACTTATCAAGAATTTAAAGATTCTTTTAATTTAATAAGTAAACGCAGCTAATTCACTTTCTTTTTCAAATTTGATAATTAAATTTTTTTTTGGTCACGATAGCTATCGGGATGGATTTGTGATTTGGAATTTTTATTCGATTACATGTTGCGAATAATTCCGCCACTTCTCCAAACACGCTTCCATATCATCAGGAATGGGGCATTCAAAGCGCATAAACTTTTCAGTTACGGGATGAACAAAACCTAAAGTGCGGGCGTGCAAAGCTTGGCGTGGTAGTATTTTAAAACAGTTTTCCACAAACTGCTTATATTTGGTGAAAGTGGTTCCCTTCAATATTTTTTCGCCACCGTAACGCTCATCGTTGAAAAGGGTGTGGCCTATATATTTCATATGCACTCGGATTTGGTGGGTGCGGCCCGTTTCCAATCTACATGAAACCAAAGTAACGTACCCCAGCCTTTCCAAAACTTTGTAGTGTGTAACGGCAGGTTTTCCTTTTTCTTCTTCGTCGTTTTCGTAAACGGTGTTTTGCAAACGGTTTTTGGGATGGCGACCTATGTTTCCTTCAACAGTGCCCTCTTCTTCTTCCACATTTCCCCAAACCAATGCTACATATTCGCGCTCCGTGCTTTTATCAAAAAACTGTTTGGCGAGATGCGTCATTGCTTCCTCAGTCTTTGCAACTACTAATAATCCACTGGTGTCTTTGTCTATTCTGTGGACTAAACCGGGTCTATTACTGGAATTGTTTGGAAGGTTTTCAAAATGATACGTCAACGCATTTATAAGTGTTCCGCTGTAATTGCCATGCCCTGGATGCACAACCATTCCCGGTTGTTTGTTCACTATTAGTACAGCATCGTCTTCATAAACTATCTCGATAGGAATATTTTCGGGCACTAAAAGGAATTCGTATGGCGGATGCTCAAAAAGCACCGTCACCACATCATTGCCCTTCACTTTATAGTTTGATTTTACGGGAACGCCGTTAACGTGTATGTTTCCAGCGGTTGCAGCTTTTTGTATTTTGTTTCGTGTAGCCTTTTCAATCAGGTTCATCAGGTATTTATCTACCCTTAATGCTCCCTGACCTTTATCTGCCTTAAAACGGAAATGCTCATAAAGATCATCGCTGCCGTCCGTGTCCTCTATTTCTTCTTCGTTAAAATTCATCACTGCCTTCTTCCTGGATTGGGGTGCCCTCAAAATTTGTGTCAAGGGAATCCTCTCTCTGTATTCTGCTTTGCGATTCATCCCCTACAATCAAATCTATAACGGAAGTTTTTTGAAGCGGGGTACCCGGATCGAGCTTATCACCTTTGTAGCGCATTTCCAAAACATTATCACTAATATGTGGACGGTAACTTATTTTGCCAATTTTAAAACCCATCGCCAAAAGCGTTGGCTCTACTTGGCGGCGCGTTCGGCCCAAAACATCAGGCACCTCAATTTTTCGGTAGCCAGATGGATTCAAGGTTAAATATAATTTGCGGTCTTCTTTTACAAATTTTCCGGGCTTGGGTATTTGTTCAATCACAGAAAACTTTGGAAAGTCTGGATTGTAGTTTGCAGAATCCAAGATTTCATAGCGAAGATCCATTTCATCCAACTTCTCCTCTACTTTGTCCAAGGACATTTTAGCGAGGTTTGGAACTTCTATCTTTTCATTGTGATTGGTACTGATACGCAGCCACCATAAAATCAAAAATGCCAAAACAAGTAATGCAACAATAGCAAAGAGCAACTGCTTCAAAAATGCTTTGGAAAACACGAACTGGAAAAAAGTCATAGGTTTGTTTGTTAATGTACAAAAATATAAAACCCAAAGGTAGTATCTTTTGTTGAAATTGAAATCGAAATCGAAATCGAAATCGAAATCCATTGTCCACAGATAACTGATAACTGATAACGGACAACTCCAACTTTTTAATACTTTTGTAAACGCAGATTTTCCTCCTTCGCTAAAAATGCTTCGGAGAACACGTAATCAATTGTTATGGGTAAAAAACATATTGCCGTTGCTATGGGTGGCTATTCCAGCGAGTTCGAAATTTCGATTAACAGTGGCCGGGTGGTTTGTAACGCCCTCGATAAAAATAAATATGAAGTGTATCCAATCCATATTTTGGAAGAAGGTTGGTATTTTGCAGCAAAAAACGGAACAAAACATCCCGTAAACAAAGCCGATTTCAGTTTTGACAACGGTACCGAAACCATCAAACCAGATGCTATTTTCAACACCATTCACGGAACCCCGGGAGAAGACGGCTATCTGCAAGCGTATTGGGAACTGTTGGGCATTCCGCACACAAGTACTGATTATTATCAAGCTGCGCTTAGTTTCAACAAGCGCGACTGCCTTTCGGTTTTGAAAAACTTTGGTGTTCGCGCTGCAAATTCGTATTATGTGAATGAAGGCACTGAGATTGATCTGGAAGAAATTGTAAGGAAAACCGGCCTTCCCTGTTTTGTAAAACCCAATCGTTCCGGCTCCAGTTTTGGGATTAGCAAAGTGAACGAAATGGCTGAAATAATGCCCGCCATTGAAAAAGCATTTATGGAAGATTCCGAGATAATCATTGAAACCGCATTGGTTGGCGTTGAAGTTTCAGTGGGAGTTTATAATAAAGGCAAAGAAATTATAGCCTTGCCTGTGACAGAAATTGTTTCAGAGAATGAATTCTTTGATTACGAAGCCAAATATCTCGGAAAATCACAAGAAATAACCCCTGCAAGAATTTCTGAGGAAGAGACCGAAATGGTAAAAAAAGAAGCCGTCCGTATTTACAAATTGTTAAATATGAAAGGCATCACCCGCAGTGAATTTATAATAGAAAAAGGAAAACCGTATTTCTTGGAAATAAACACCAATCCAGGGCTTTCAACTGAAAGTATTATTCCAAAACAAGCGCGAGAAGCAGGGATGACATTGACGGAATTTTTTGATATACTAATTCAAAATGTAATTAAATAGTTGCAAGTTGCACGTTTCAGGTTGAAAGTTTTATAGTTTCGAAACCTGTAACTTGCAACCTGCAACCTGATAACCAACCTAAATGAAATATTACCTCATAGCAGGCGAAGCATCCGGAGATTTGCACGGAGCCAACCTAATGAAAGCCTTAAAAAAGGAAGATGCTGCTGCAAACTTCCGTTTTTGGGGTGGCGATTTGATGAAAGCTGTTGGTGGGACTGAGGTGAAACATTATCGCGATTTGGCATTTATGGGTTTCGCCGAAGTGGTTATGAATCTTGGCACCATTCTGAAAAACATAAAACGCTGCAAAAAGGATATTGAAGCTTACAATCCCGATGTAATTATTTTTATAGACTATCCCGGCTTCAATTTTCAAATTATGAAATGGGCACGGAAGAAAGGCTATAAAACCCATTATTACATTTCACCGCAAATCTGGGCATGGAAGGAAAGCCGCATCAAAGACATTAAGCGCGATGTGGACCAGATGTATGTTATCCTCCCTTTTGAAAAGGAGTTTTACGAAGAAAAACACAACTTCCCCGTACACTTTGTAGGCCATCCTTTAATTGACGCCATTTATAACAGAACCCAAGTAGATCCGGAAACCTTCAAAAAAGAAAACGGCTTGGATGAACGGCCAATTGTAGCATTGCTTCCCGGAAGCCGAAAACAGGAAATAAAAAAAATGCTGGAAATTATGATTTCCGTGGCGAAGGATTTTAAGGAATATCAATTTGTAATTGCTGGTGCGCCAAGTCAGGAGAAATCGTTTTACGAAACCTTTCTCAGCACCAAAAATGTACATTTTGTAACCAACAAAACGTATGATCTTTTAAGTATTTCCGAAGTAGCCTTGGTTACTTCGGGCACCGCCACTTTAGAAACGGCGCTTTTTAAAGTACCACAAGTGGTTTGTTATAAAGGCAACCGAATTAGCTATGAAATTGCAAAAAGGGTCATTAAACTGGATTATATTTCTTTAGTGAATTTAATTCTCAATAAAAAAGTGGTTACAGAGCTTATCCAAACAGACTTCAATACAAAACGTTTAAAGGAAGAGCTTACCAAAATATTGGATCCATACAAAAGAGCCACCATGTTTTTGGATTATTACGATTTGGAAAAAGACTTGGGAGGTCGAGGGGCAAGTGAAAACACGGCCAAACTAATATATTCCGCAATCAAGGCGAAGTAAATAATATTTTATACATTTAAGCATTAATCTTCTATTCTTTATTAATGAAAAAACTATTTCTTCTTTCTTTTTTTGCATTATTTCTCATCTCCTGCGGAAGCACGAAAAACACAGGAAAAGTTCCGGAAGCGATTATTGGCAAAAATGAATCGAGAACGAAAACGGTGCGGAAAGTGAATCCACATAAAAACAACAAGATTACCATTCGGAAAAATGAAGAAGTTGCCAATGAAGAAAGCCCAAAAACAATAAAGAAAGAAATTATAGATTACGCAAAAAGCTTTCAAGGTACGCGTTATAAATTTGGCGGCACCTCAAATGCGGGAATGGATTGCTCTGGATTGGTCTTCACCGCTTTCCAAAAGGAAAATATAACACTGCCCAGAATCTCGCGAGATATGGCCACCAAAGGAATTCTTATTTCCTTTAAAGATATTGAGGAGGGCGATTTGGTCTTTTTCAAAACCAGCCGAAAAAACACTATTACCCACGTGGGCTTGGTAGTGGAAGCAAAACGCGGTGAAGTAAAGTTTATCCACTCCACTACGCAAGCTGGTGTAATTATTTCATCGCTCGATGAAGATTATTGGAAGAAAGCTTTTGTTGAGGTTCGACGGGTTATTTA
>JBBQUI010000088.1:0-11686 GCA_038212575.1 Flavobacteriales bacterium | reverse complement strand
AGCAACGCAAACTGAAAGATTGAATTTTTCCTCTGTAAAAAATAAGCCGGATTACCCCGACTTTTTGGACATTCAGATTAAATCCTTTCAGGATTTTTTCCAGTTGGAAACCAAATCAGAAGAAAGAGGCCAAGAAGGATTATACAAAACCTTTTTGGAAAATTTCCCGATTACCGATACCCGCAACCAATTCGTTTTAGAGTTTTTAGACTATTTCGTAGATCCGCCACGATATTCCATCCAGGAATGTATTGAGCGTGGTCTAACTTATAGCGTGCCTCTAAAAGCACGGTTGAAACTGTACTGTACAGATGCCGAGCACGAAGATTTTGAAACCATCGTGCAGGATGTTTACTTAGGTACCATTCCTTACATGACCCCAAGCGGAACTTTCTGCATCAACGGGGCCGAGCGTGTAGTTGTTTCACAGCTTCACCGTTCACCTGGGGTATTCTTTGGCCAGTCGTTCCACGCAAATGGAACTAAACTTTACTCTGCCCGTGTAATTCCTTTCAAAGGTTCATGGATTGAGTTCGCCACAGATATCAATAGTGTGATGTATGCATACATCGACCGTAAGAAAAAATTACCTGTAACCACACTTTTCCGTGCCATTGGTTTTGAAAGAGATAAAGATATTCTTGAAATATTTGATCTTGCGGAAGAAGTGAAAGCTTCAAAAACAGGACTTAAAAAATATATCGGTCGTAAACTGGCCGCCCGTGTGCTAAAAACTTGGCACGAGGATTTCGTGGATGAAGATACTGGCGAAGTAGTTTCTATTGAACGTAACGAGATAATCCTTGACCGTGATACAGTTCTTGAAAAGGAACACATCGATGAGATTATCGATTCCGGTTCCAAAACTATCTTGTTGCACAAAGAGGATAATCTTTTGGCAGATTACGCCATTATCCACAATACTTTGCAAAAAGATCCTACCAACTCTGAAAAAGAAGCGGTAGAACATATTTACAGACAACTTCGTAACGCTGAACCGCCCGATGAGGAAACTGCACGTGGAATAATTCACAAACTTTTCTTCAGTGATCAAAGATATAATCTTGGTGAAGTAGGTCGTTACAGAATGAACAAAAAACTGGGTCTTGATATCCCTATGGACAAGCAAGTACTTACCAAGGAAGATATCATTACCATAGTTAAATATTTAATCGAGCTTATCAACTCTAAAGCTGAGATTGATGATATTGACCACCTTAGCAACCGTCGTGTACGTACTGTAGGTGAGCAATTGTCACAACAGTTCGGTGTTGGTCTTGCACGTATGGCACGTACCATCCGCGAACGTATGAACGTTCGTGACAACGAGGTGTTTACACCTATTGATTTGATTAATGCGAAAACACTTTCGTCAGTAATCAACTCATTTTTTGGAACAAACCAGCTTTCTCAGTTTATGGACCAGACCAACCCGCTGGCAGAGATTACGCACAAGCGTCGTCTTTCAGCTCTTGGGCCAGGAGGTCTTTCTCGTGAAAGAGCAGGTTTTGAGGTTCGTGACGTTCACTATACGCATTACGGAAGATTATGTCCGATTGAAACTCCGGAAGGACCAAACATTGGTCTGATTTCTTCACTTGCGGTTTATGCGAAAGTGAACAATCTTGGTTTCATTGAAACCCCTTATCGTAAAGTTGAAAACGGAAAAATAGATCTTAAGCACGAACCTGTTTACCTTTCTGCTGAAGAAGAGGAAGAAAAACACATCGCGCAAGCAAACATTCCGTTGACCGATAAAGGTGTAATTGATACCGATAAGGTTATTGCGCGTATGGAAGGTGACTTCCCATTGGTAGAGCCAAGCGTAGTAAATTACGCAGACGTTGCACCAAACCAGATTGCATCTATTTCTGCATCGTTAATTCCTTTCTTGGAGCACGATGATGCGAACCGTGCACTGATGGGTTCAAACATGATGCGCCAGGCAGTACCTTTATTGATTGCAGATTCACCAATCGTGGGAACTGGTCTTGAAAGACAAGTTGCTTCCGATAGCCGTGTATTGATTAATGCTGAAGGAGACGGTGTGGTTGAATATGTTGATGCAAACGAAATCACTATTAAATATGACCGTACCGAAAATGAGCGTATGGTTAGTTTTGATTCTGATGATAAAACATATCAATTAGTAAAATTCAGAAAGACAAACCAAAGTACTTCCATTAACTTGAAGCCTATTGTTCGCAAAGGTGACAGAGTGAAAAAAGGACAGGTGCTTTGTCAAGGTTATGCTACCGAAAAAGGAGAACTTGCTCTTGGACGAAACATGAAGGTTGCCTTCATGCCTTGGAAAGGTTACAACTTTGAGGATGCGATCGTGATTTCTGAAAAAGTGGTTCGTGAAGATATTTTCACTTCTATCCACATTGACGAATATTCTTTGGAAGTTCGAGATACCAAATTGGGTAACGAAGAATTGACCAACGATATTCCAAACGTTTCGGAAGAAGCTACAAAAGATTTGGATGAATTCGGTATGATTCGAATTGGCGCCGAGGTTAAACCTGGCGACATACTTATCGGGAAAATCACTCCAAAAGGAGAAAGCGATCCAACGCCAGAAGAAAAACTGCTTCGCGCCATTTTTGGTGACAAAGCGGGTGATGTAAAGGATGCTTCGCTTAAAGCTTCGCCATCTTTGAACGGTGTGGTAATAGACAAGAAATTGTTTGCCCGTGCCGTAAAAGACAAACGCAAGCGTGCGAAAGACAAAGAAGACATTGCAGAACTTGAGGCAAAATACGAAGCAAAATTTGTTGCGCTTCAAGACGTGTTGGTTGAAAAACTTTTCACCATTGTAGGTGGAAAAACTGCTCAGGGCGTTAACAACGATCTTGGTGAAGTAGTATTCCCAAAAGGTAAAAAGTTCACATTAAAAATGCTTCATGCTGTTGATGATTATACTCACTTAACTGGAGGTACTTGGTCAACTGATGATGAAACCAACGTGTTGGTAGCAGATTTGATGCACAACTATAAAATTAAGGAAAACGACCTTCAAGGTAATTTACGTCGTGAGAAGTTTACCATCTCTGTAGGGGATGAGCTTCCTTCCGGAATTTTGAAGCTTGCCAAAGTTTACATCGCTAAAAAGCGTAAACTGAAAGTAGGGGACAAGATGGCGGGACGTCACGGAAACAAAGGTATTGTTGCACGTATTGTACGTGAAGAAGATATGCCTTTCCTTGAAGACGGAACTCCTGTAGATATCGTGTTGAACCCACTTGGTGTACCATCGCGTATGAACATTGGGCAGATTTATGAAACGGTTCTTGGATGGGCTGGACAAAAGTTAGGTCGCAAATATGCAACCCCAATTTTTGACGGTGCAACTATAGACCAAATCAATGAATTGACTGATGAAGCTGGAATTCCAAGATTTGGACACACCTATCTATTTGATGGTGGAACCGGTAAGCGTTTTGACCAACCTGCAACCGTAGGTATAATCTATATGCTGAAACTGGGCCACATGGTAGATGACAAGATGCACGCACGTTCCATTGGACCGTACTCACTTATTACGCAACAGCCGCTTGGTGGTAAAGCACAATTTGGTGGTCAGCGTTTTGGAGAGATGGAAGTTTGGGCCTTGGAAGCATACGGTGCATCCAGCACACTTAGAGAAATATTGACTGTTAAATCTGATGATGTTATTGGAAGGGCTAAAACCTACGAAGCAATCGTAAAAGGTGAAACCATGCCAGAACCAGGATTACCGGAATCTTTCAACGTACTTATGCACGAATTGAAAGGATTGGGTCTTGACATTAGATTAGAAGAATAGCCGAAAGGCGGTGCCGGTAGGCGCGCGATTAATCGCGCGCCTACAATGGGTACATTGCGTACCCCCAAAAAAAAATTAATTTTTTTTCAACATGATGAACAGAAATAAAGAAAACACAGTACAGAAATTCGACAAGATTTCTATTGGTTTGGCTTCCCCTGAATCCATTTTGGCGGAATCACGTGGTGAAGTTCTAAAACCCGAAACAATAAACTACCGTACGCACAAACCAGAGCGTGACGGTCTTTTCTGTGAGCGCATTTTTGGTCCGGTAAAGGATTACGAATGTGCCTGTGGTAAATATAAAAGAATCCGCTACAAAGGTATTGTTTGTGACCGTTGTGGTGTGGAAGTAACGGAGAAAAAAGTACGTCGTGACCGTGTGGGGCATATCAATTTGGTAGTTCCTGTGGCACACATTTGGTACTTCCGTAGTCTTCCAAACAAGATTGGTTACCTTCTTGGATTACCTTCCAAGAAATTGGATATGATAATTTACTACGAGCGTTATGTAGTAATTCAGCCAGGTATTGCAAAGTATGAAGGTGGTGAAAACGTTAAGAAAATGGACTTCCTTACGGAAGAGGAATATCTTGCAATCCTTGATTCAATTCCGCAGGAAAACCAATATTTGGATGAAAGCGATCCGAACAAATTCATCGCGAAAATGGGAGCAGAGTGCTTGATCGATCTTTTACAAAGAATCGATTTAAACACACTTTCATATAACCTTCGCCATAAAGCAAACAACGAAACTTCAAAACAACGTAAAACGGAAGCGTTAAAACGTCTTCAAGTTGTGGAAGCACTTCGTGATGCAAACAAAAACCGCGAGAACAAGGCCGAATGGATGATTATGAAAGTAGTTCCGGTAATTCCACCAGAATTACGTCCATTGGTGCCGCTTGATGGTGGCCGTTTCGCAACTTCAGATTTGAATGATTTATACCGTCGTGTAATTATACGTAATAACCGTTTGAAGCGATTGATGGAGATTAAAGCTCCAGAAGTAATTCTTCGTAACGAAAAACGTATGCTTCAGGAATCGGTAGATTCATTGTTTGACAACACACGTAAATCGTCCGCAGTAAAAACTGATAGCAACCGTCCGTTGAAATCCCTTTCAGATTCATTGAAAGGTAAACAAGGTCGTTTCCGTCAAAACTTGCTTGGTAAGCGTGTGGATTATTCGGCTCGTTCGGTGATCGTTGTTGGACCGGAATTGAAATTGTTCGAATGCGGTATTCCAAAAGATATGGCTGCCGAACTTTACAAACCTTTCGTAATCCGTAAATTGATTGAAAGAGGTATTGTAAAAACTGTAAAATCTGCAAAGAAAATTATAGATAAAAAAGAGCCTGTAGTTTGGGATATTCTTGAAAATGTATTGAAAGGTCACCCAGTTATGCTTAACCGGGCCCCAACTTTGCACAGACTTGGTATTCAAGCTTTCCAGCCTAAATTGATTGAAGGAAAAGCGATCCAGTTGCACCCATTGGTATGTACCGCATTTAACGCGGATTTCGATGGTGACCAGATGGCGGTTCACCTTCCACTTGGGCCAGAGGCAATTTTGGAATGCCAGCTTTTGATGCTTGCTTCACATAACATTTTGAACCCTGCAAACGGTTCGCCGGTTGCGGTTCCTTCTCAGGATATGGTTTTGGGTCTTTACTATATGACCAAACTTAGAAAATCTACTGATGAAGTAAAAGTGAAAGGGGAAGGCCTAACTTTTTATTCAGCTGAAGAAGCTATTATTGCCTACAACGAAGGGCAAGTAGATTTGAACGCTGAAATAAGGATACGTACAACAGACTTTAATGATAAAGGTGAATTGGTAAAACAAATCATCACCACTACTTTAGGAAGAGTAATCTTTAACGAGAAAGTTCCTGAAGCTGCTGGATATATTAACGAAGTATTGACCAAAAAGTCGCTTCGTGATATTATTGGTGGAATTTTGAAAGTAACTTCAGTTCCTGTTACTTCAGCTTTCCTTGATGAAATTAAAACCCTTGGGTATAAATTCGCTTTTGAAGGTGGATTGTCTTTCAGCCTTGGTGATATTATTATCCCTGCTGAAAAACAAAGTATGATTGACAGTGCCAACACACAAGTAGATGGTATTATCAACAGCTACAACATGGGTCTAATCACCAACAACGAACGTTACAACCAAGTAATTGATATTTGGACTGCAACCAATGCTGAACTTACCGAGCTTTCTATGAAGCGTATTCGCGAAGATCAGCAAGGTTTCAACTCTGTGTATATGATGCTTGATTCTGGTGCGAGGGGTTCTAAGGAACAAATCCGCCAGTTAACAGGTATGCGTGGATTGATGGCGAAGCCTAAAAAATCAAACTCCGGTGGTGGTGAAATTATCGAGAACCCAATTCTTTCCAACTTTAAGGAAGGACTTTCAATTCTTTAATACTTTATCTCTACCCACGGTGCGCGTAAAGGTCTTGCGGATACTGCTCTTAAAACAGCGGATGCGGGTTACTTAACACGTCGTTTGGTGGATGTTTCACAGGATGTTATTATCAATATAGAAGATTGTTACACCCTTCGTGGAATTGAAGTTTCGGCTTTAAAGAAAAACGAAGAGGTTGTTGAAACACTTCGCGATAGAATTGTTGGGCGTACTGCGCTTAACGATGTAATTAATCCATTGACCAAAGAATTGCTTGTTGCTTCCGGCGAACACATTTACGAAGAAATTGCAGATGCTATTGCAGCATCTCCATTGGAAAGAGTGGAAGTTCGTTCCGCACTTACGTGTGAGGCAAAACAAGGGATCTGTTCACAATGTTACGGACGTAACCTTGCTACCAATAAAATGGTTCAGCGCGGGGAAGCTGTTGGTGTTGTAGCAGCACAATCCATTGGTGAACCAGGAACCCAGCTTACACTTCGTACGTTCCACGTGGGAGGTATTGCGGGTAACATTTCCGAAGAAAATAAATTGGTTGTTAAGTTTGACGGGAAAGCTGAGATCGAAGATCTTAAAACCGTTAAAGGTGAAGACAACCAAGGAAAAACAGTTGATATTGTTATTTCCCGTACTTCTGAAATTAAACTGGTTGACAAGAAAACAGGAATCACGCTTAGTACCAACAATATTCCATACGGTTCAACACTGTATGTAAAAGATGGTGATAGCATAAGTGCTGGTGATGTAGTATGTTCTTGGGATCCATATAACGGTGTAATTATTTCAGAATTTGCTGGAAAGATTAAATACGAAAACATTGTTCAAGGTATGACCTTTCAGGTTGAAATTGATGAGCAAACTGGTTTCCAAGAAAAAGTAATTTCTGAATCAAGAGATAAAAAACGTATTCCAACCCTTCAGATTTTAGGGAAGAAAGACGAAGTGATCCGAAGCTATAACTTACCTGTTGGCGCTCACTTGATGGTGGACGATGGCGACAAAATTAAGATCGGTAAAGTACTTGTGAAAATTCCACGTAAATCTGCAAAAGCGGGTGATATTACGGGAGGTCTTCCACGTGTTACCGAGCTTTTTGAAGCACGTAACCCTTCAAACCCAGCAGTAGTTAGCGAGATTGACGGTGTGGTTTCCTTTGGAAAAATTAAACGTGGTAACCGCGAAATTATAGTTGAGTCCAAATTGGGCGAATTGAAAAAGTATTTGGTAAAACTTTCAAACCAGATTCTTGTTCAAGAAAACGATTATGTTCGTGCAGGTATGCCACTTTCTGATGGTTCCATTACGCCAGAAGATATCCTTCGCATTAAAGGCCCTTCAGCAGTACAGCAATATCTTGTGAACGAAGTTCAGGAAGTTTACCGTCTGCAAGGGGTGAAGATCAACGACAAACATTTTGAAGTTGTTGTTCGTCAAATGATGCGTAAAGTTAGGATTCAAGATCCGGGAGACACTACTTTCCTTGAAGATCAATTGGCTCATAAAGATGATTTCATCGAAGAAAATGATAAAATTTTCGGAATGAAGGTTGTTACCAACGCCGGTGATTCTACTAACTTGAAAGAAGGTCAAATACTTTCGCCACGTACACTTCGTGATGAAAACTCTCTATTGAGAAGAAATGATAAAGTACTTGCAGAAGCACGCGATGTGGTTACTGCAACTGCAACTCCGGTACTTCAGGGTATTACGAGAGCGTCGTTACAGACCAAATCATTCATCTCTGCGGCTTCCTTCCAGGAAACCACCAAAGTATTGAACGAAGCGGCAGTTGCCGGTAAAGTTGATACCTTGGAAGGCTTGAAAGAAAATGTAATTGTAGGACATAAAATACCAGCCGGAACAGGTATGCGTAGGTATGATACTATAATTGTGGGCTCAAAACAAGAGCTTGAGGAAATGAACCGCGTAAAGCAAGAAGTAAATTATAATTAGTGAGCGCACCATTTCTTAAAGTCGTTTGACTTTAATAAATGGTTGCAGCGAACTATCCCACCAAAGGATGGGATCTTTGAAATTGAATGAAGGAATCCCGTAAAAATTGCGGGATTCTCTATTAATCAGACTTCCGCCGAAGTTTATCCTGAGTGATAGTCGAAGGACGGAAGCGTAAACAAGTTTACAATGGCAGATCAAAAAAAAGAACAACCCAAGCAAGGACAGATAAACATTGAATTGGATGAAAGCGTGGCACAAGGCATTTACAGCAACTTGGCCATAATCAACCATTCAGTTTCTGAATTTGTGGTGGATTTTGTAACTATTATGCCCGGAATCCCGAAAAGCAAAGTGAAGTCGAGAATTATTTTGACACCACAGCACGCCAAAAGATTTCTGAAAGCATTGAATGACAATGTAAAAAGATTTGAAAACGCCCATGGAGAAATAAAGGATTATGAGCAGCCGCCCATTCCTTTAAACTTTGGCCCTACAGGCGAAGCATAGAAACTAAAAGCCCTGCAATTTGCAGGGCTTTTTTATTTACTTTAGTGTTTGAAAACTGAATAAAATTTTGATCCTCCTCATTGAATACTTAAAATATTATCATCTTTTGTATTCTTCTATCCCCAATTAAAATATTACAAATTCAAAGCCTAGTTTATTTAGCTTGTAATCAAGTTATTATAATTTTTGACCGTTTTTTTCAGTGATTTTAGGTATCGAAGGTAAGTAATAATGGTTTTTCAACGAGAATTTAAATCATCTTGTCGAATTATAAGATTTTTCTTTCAATTATAAATTTGTATAGAATAAATTTGAATCTAATATCCTCAAAAACTGTAGTTTATAATTACTATGAATTATAACAATAACCACAATCAATATGAAATGTTACTTAATAATATTGTTTTTGAGCGGTCCACTTATTTATGGACAAGTTGGGATTAATACCGACAATCCCCAACAGACCCTTCATTTAGCTGGTTCTACCGGAACGCTTAGAGTAGAGAGTTTGAATCATGCTAATAATTCATATAATGGTGGGGATATAGATAATGACGGAAATCTTTCCAATAATACCTTCCCTCTTTATGTGGATGAAAATGGCGATTTTACTTTAGAACTGAAAACCTTAATTAATTCGGAAGATTTAGATGCTTTTGATGATACTTCATTACCCGGATCTAATGTCTACTTATCATCGTCTAATATTAAAGGTAAAGATTCTACTGTAATTAAAACATATACCATTAGAGTCAGTCGACCTTCAATAATAGAGATTAAGTATAACATTAGTTTTGATATTTATAGGAACAATTCTCTGGTCACATTAAATGATCAATTTGCTCGAAGAGTTACAAACTATATTACACTCACACCTGAAGGTTCACCGGTAAATAATTCCACAAGACATTTTGGCGCTGCATCAAAGGCCTATTCAAGTGGTTCGTTGGAAAGTGTGACAGGAACTTTTTACAATGGAGCAACAACATATATTACTATTCCATCAAGTGGTTATTGGGATATTAAATTTTGGGGGTTAGTTTCCTCAAATACGAGAGCAAATGTAATTAATTATCCAACAGTCGCCTTGGAAACCTATGTTGAATTTGCTGCGGGAAATGATTTTTTGTTTTTTAGGAAGTATTAATATTAAATAATTAGGTAATGTTAAAGCTTTGTTTTGCAATTGTACTATTTACTTGCTTTTGTGGATTCTCACAGGTAGGAATTGGGACTATTGAGCCACAGCAAGATCTACATATTGCTGGACAAAACTCCACAATTCGAATCGAGAAATTGAATAGTGTGAACAGCTCACAATTCAATAATGGTATAAAGCCGTCACCTGCTTTTGTGGATGGTAATGGTAATATTTCCATATATGGAGGTATGGGGTCTGGAATTCAGCCAATAAATTTTTTGATTGACGTCCCTAACTTTCTTGAAGATAACCCTTATGGTTATGCTTCACCTTATGATCATACAGGAATTGCTGTTAATAATGAGGTTGGTGTTTCTTCGGTTGAGGAAGTTATAGATAACAGTATAATTTTTACAGTGCCTTATGAGTCACTAATTGAAATTAAATATGGCGTCACTTTATATGTTAGAGGTAGTGATATTACAGTTCCTCCGCCATTTAGTGAGCCTGCACAAGGAAAAGCAATATCTATACTTACATATTTTTGTGTAGATATAGATAGCGACGGACTTAGTGGGGATGAATTAAATAAAAAGTATGGTATTAAAGGCCAATATTATGAAACTTTAAATGGTGGAGCTCCCGGTAATCCTTATATGAACGGTCAAAGTTATTTCAGATTACCAACCGGAACCCATACATTGTATTTTTTTGGTCAAGTCAAAGATTCTTCAAATAGTTATACGAGTGTAGGATTTGGTGGCGTTGAAGATTACCTTAAAATTAGAATATATCAATAGCTTATGAAAAGTTTAGGTCTATTATTGATTTTTTTTATATTCAGCTTTACTGTTGAATTATCTGCACAGGTTGGAATTAATACTACAAACCCAGTTGAGTTAGTCCATATTGCAGGAGCAGCTGCAAATGTTAGAGTTGAAGGATTGAGTAATGTTTCTCCTACTGAATACAATCCTGACAATTTAGGGGTTGGTTCAACAACCCGCGTATCTGTTAATGCTCAAGGAGACCTGATTTTAGGTTCGGCTTCTGAAGGAGTAGGATTACTTGTAGATTCTGCAAATTATTTGGATGATTCAGAAAATCAATACAACATTATAATTCAAAAGGGCTATGGGAGCGGATATAACCCTGCGGGAACTCCCATTGAGCCTAATGCAATTTTCACCTTAACCACAAACGCTATCCTAGAGGTTAATTATTCTGTAACCTGGAATATATATAATGAAATAAATAGTAAGAAGAAAAGAATTGCTGATCAACGGGCTAGAATTATTCATACAGGTATCTATTTTATGACAAATGTAAATAATCCATCAAACCCACTTGGAGGCCAACCGGTTATTGTTGATGCCAATGGCGTTAATATTAACGGAGGACCGTGGTGTATAGATCCCAATCCAGGTAATTGTAATTTATATGCAGGATTAATTGGACTGAGTGGCCAATTTTATAAAAATAGTAATAGTGAGGTAGGTGAGTATCAAAATTTTCAAACTACGGGAACAGATTACGTTAAACTCCCTCCCGGCACATACATTGCCTTATTTGCTGCAAGGTTTCAAGTTGAAGATACGGGCGGAAGTGGTTCGGCAAAAATGTGGGTTGGAACCGGGAAAGATGAACTTCAAATTAGAGCCTATTTTTACAATTAAAACTGCATCATTTATATTCACTAACAAAGTGAAACTTAACATTCGGATATTTTGATTGCGTCATTTGAAGCGTGAATGATGAATCGGCAAAGAATACCAATTGTCCACGTTTGTCCTTCGCCAAAAATTTTGCTTTAACTCTTTTGAAATCTGCAAAC
>JBBQUI010000087.1:0-11832 GCA_038212575.1 Flavobacteriales bacterium | reverse complement strand
AGGTTTTAGATTAGGTGCTACTGACGTTGCTTCTAACGATGATTCTTGGATTCTTTCTGAACCTTGTGGACTGACTACTTTTGGAACATATGCTTCTTTAGGTTTTAGTGACAGATGGCACGTTATGAATGTTGTTGGTGACGATCTACTTGGTGTTTCTGAGAACGCTCTTGCAGGTTTCGCTTACTCTCCAAACCCAACTTCTAATGTACTTTCATTGAAGTCTGTTAACAGCATAGATTCAGTATCTATCTTTAACTTGTTGGGTCAAAGAGTAATTGATGCTAAAATTGGTGCAACTACTTCAGATATCAACCTTTCAGGCCTTACAGCTGGTACCTACATTATGAAGGTAACCGTTGCGGGACAGACAGGAACTTACAAAGTATTGAAAAACTAAATTTTCATAATTGATAATGAAAAGCCATCCACGAAAGTGGGTGGCTTTTTTTATTCAATCCCATTAAACATTCAAATTTTATGCGACATTTGAATGTTTAATGGGTATTTAACTAACTTTGCGCAATGAAACGAAATTATTCCTTTATAATTCCAGTATTCAACCGTCCACAGGAAGTAAAGGAGCTTTTTGAAAGTTTTATAAACTTAGATTTTCACGAAGATTTTGAAATAGTTGTGGTGGAAGATGGCTCCACAGAAACCTCTGAAACAGTGGTGGAGCAATTCTCCAAAAAGCTTTCTATTTCATATTGTTTTAAACAAAATTCAGGGCCAGGCGATTCACGAAATTTTGGAATGAAACAAGCAAAGGGCAATTATTTTATAATTCTCGATTCCGATTGTTTGTTGCCTCCCCATTATTTAACTACCGTAGATTCATTTCTCAGCAACCATTTTTTTCATTGCTTTGGCGGTGCCGATGAGGCGCACAGCAGTTTTACCCCTTTGCAAAAAGCAATCAATTATGTAATGACTTCTTTTTTTACAACCGGTGGAATAAGAGGTAGTAAAGCCAGCATTAACCATTTTGAGCCAAGAAGTTTTAATATGGGTATTTCAAAGGAAGTGTTTGAAAAAACGGGTGGCTTTGCAAAAATACATCCGGGGGAAGATCCCGATCTTTCACAAAGGATTCTAAAAGCAGGTTATAAAACTACATTTCTGCCCAATGCCTTCGTTTACCATAAAAGACGCATTTCTTGGAGAAAATTCTATATACAGGTTAAGAAATTTGGACTTGTTAGGCCTATTTTAAACCAATGGCATCCTTCAGCTGCAAAAATTACGTTTTGGTTTCCAACGGTTTTTGTTTTTTTTACAGTATTTTCAGTATTGCTTTCCCTTTTTATATCGCCCTTTTTTATAGTACCTCTTCTTTTATATTTAGTGTTGATATTGATTGATTCTTCCATAAAAAACAAAAACATCTATATTGGATTTCTTTCCATAGCTGCTGTTTTTGTTCAATTTTTTGGATATGGAATTGCTTTTCTGAAATCCAGTTTTTTAATTAATCTTCTAAAGAAAGATCCGCAGAAACAATTTCCCTCTTTATTTTTTGAGTAATTTTAGTGACTGTCAAAAAAAATATTATGACGAAGGGATTTTTTAAAAATAATAAAAACTCAAAGGTAAAACGCTTTTTGTTCTTTTTGGTTATTGCTACAATTTTTTGGGTTTTAACTAAATTCAGTAGGGAATTTACCTCTACAATGAATGCAAAGATTAAATATGAAAATATTCCCGAAACCGCCGCATTGGCTGAAAAGAATATTAAAAATATAACGTTTGACCTTACAGCAAACGGTTTTGAGATACTATTCTATAAGTTTAAAAAACCAATAATAGAGGTTCAGGTTGGTAAATATTATACTAAGGAAAAAGAAAGTTTTACAATTTCAAAAAATGATTTGTTGCGTCTGGTCGCTTCCAATTTCAATAGAAATCTGGCAGTCAAAAATCTTTCTGTTGAACAGTTGGATGTTCGTTTGGATCCAATTGTTTTAAAGAAAGTACGAGTGGTCGCAATGACGGATATTACTTTTAAAAACGGTTTTAAGCCAGTAGATAGTGTAAAAATTTCTCCTGATTCTGTTACCATATCTGGTCCCTCCGGAAGTTTGAAAAATATTAAAACCATTGCAACGGATTTAGTTTCACTCAAAGATGTAGAAAAAAATATTTCGGAAACGGTTAAAATTCCAAAACCAAGCAATGAAGTTGTTTCTATTAAACCAAACAAAGTAGAAGTAAAATTGGCTGTTGCCGAATTTTCCCAAGGACAATTTACGCTTCCGGTTGAAGTGATCAACTTGCCTCCAGACGTGGAAATAAAGTTAGTTCCAAAAGCAATAACGATTTCGTTTGATGTTTCGGTTAATGATTTTGCGAAGATTTCAAAAGAAAATTTTCGAGTAGTTTGTGACTATTCAAAAAGAAATGTAAATGAAAATTTTATGCTGCCCTTTCTCGAAAAAAAACCCAAAAACATCACCAATGTAATGTTCGAGCCCAAAAAGATTGATTTCTTCATATTTAAATAAATTACCTTTCTTCAAATTAAAATTCAATAAAGATGAAAATCGTGGGCCTAACCGGCGGAATTGGAAGCGGAAAAACAACAGTTGCAAAATTGTTTTCTGAACTTGGCGTGCCTGTTTACATTGCAGATATTGAAGCGAAGAAGTTAACCAATTCATCAGCGGTTATCCGCCGTAAACTAATTAAACTTTTAGGAAACGAAACATATTTAAACGGTAGTTTAAATCGAAAATATGTTGCTGATAAAATTTTCACGGATGAAGCGCTTTTAAATGCAGTTAATGCCATAATCCATCCTAAGGTTGCGGCACATTTTAAAAAATGGGCTCTCAATCAAAAAACGAATTATGTAATAAAGGAAGCGGCAATCCTTTTTGAAAACGGCGGATATAAAGAATGTGATGTTATTATCTTGGTGACGGCCCCAAAGGCTTTGCGCATTGAGCGTATAAAAACGCGCGACAAGGCTACGAAGGGTGAAATTGAACAGCGCATGAACAATCAGTGGAGCGACTCCAAAAAGAAAAAACTGGCCGATATAGTTATTGAAAATATTGAAATGGAAGCCACACGACTGCAGGTGGAATCTATTCATACTTCTTTAAAATAGGTACTCTTTAAATCTGTTTTTTCTTTTTGTTAACATTTGGTTAAAGGAACATGTAGCTAAATGTTAAAATCTTACTTTTGATTTATGAACAAAAAGCTATTCGTATTGCTTATAGCGCTCATGAGCCTATCATTATTGGGAATAGTATTTGTTCAGGGATATTGGATATCAAACGCATATCAAACCAAAACAGATCAATTTACCATAAATGTGAAACAGGTTCTTTTGTCCGTTGCAAAAGAAATTCAGCTGCAGGAAAATGAAGCCTATTACCAAATTTACAGTGCTTATATAGATAGCATACAAGTTCCGGATAATGCAGTTTTCACAGAACTGGCCTACAGAATTCAAAACAAGGCCACGAACGAAACATATATTTTTACAGATGGAATTTTAGAACAGGATTACAAACTTTCCTCAGGAATTTTGAATACAGATACAGATAGTATTCAATTCACAAAGCTGACAAACAGGAAAACTAAAACCAAAATCTCAAAAAGTATAGATGGAATTACCACAACAGGGACACGTGTGGAATCTTTTTCGAGAATGAAAGACTATGAGCGAAAGCAGTTTGAGGATTTTGTTGGTAATGTCACGGCACTTATCCCCATTTACAAAAGAGTAAATGCAATCAAAATAGACGAATTGATTAATAAGGAGCTTAAGGAGAGAGGGTTAAATTCAAAATATGAATTCGCTGTTTATAGTAATAATATAGAAACCAAAGTGCGCTCAAAAGATTTTAAATATAGTGAAGAGAATAGTTACACCGTTCCACTTTTTGTGAATGAAGCTAAAAACGGTTACGAGCTGTATGTGAATTTTTCAGAAAAGGAAAAACTGGTTCTGAATAGTATTTTGGGGATGGCGATTCTTTCTTTGGTGTTTACTGCAGTAATAATTTTAGCTTATTCAAGCGCCATATCACAAATATATAAACAACGACAGATTTCTCAGATTAAGAGTGATTTTATAAATAATATGACCCACGAATTCAAAACTCCAATAGCAACAATAAACCTTGCGCTAGACTCTCTTAATAATCCAAAGGTGAAGGATAATAAGGAGTTTATGGAGCGTTATTTGGGAATGATCAGAGATGAAAATAAACGTATGCATGCCCAAGTAGAAAATGTGCTTCGAATTTCAAAACTCGAAAAGAACGAACTGGATTTGCCTAAAGAGCGATTTAATTTACAAGAAATTGTGGAAGACGCAATTTCGCATGTAAGCTTGATTGTGGAAGATAGGGGAGGTTATATAAACACCCATTACGGCTCGCTAAAATCTACGGTTTTGGCCAATGAATCGCACCTTAGCAACGTCATTGTAAATATACTTGACAACGCGATAAAATATTCTGAAAATGAACCCAAAATAGATATCTATTCAGAAAATGTAAATAACAGTATTATTCTCAAAATAAGAGACCAAGGAATGGGAATGAATAAATCTGTTCAGAAAAAAATATTTGAAAAATTTTATAGAGAACACACTGGTGACATACACAACGTAAAAGGCCATGGCCTTGGGCTAGCATACGTAAAGCGCATTTTGGATGACCATGATGCAGAAATATACGTTGAAAGCGAAAAAGGAAAAGGCAGCACCTTTATTTTAAAACTACACTTAATATCTTAAAAATTATGGAAACAGAAAACAAAAAAATCCTTCTTGTTGAAGACGATCCCAACTTTGGAACAGTATTAAAAGATTACCTAGCCATGAACGATTATAACGTAACACACGCTAAAAACGGGATGGAAGGTTTTGAAAAATTTAAAAAGGACGATTTCGATCTTTGTATTCTCGATGTGATGATGCCGTACAAAGACGGTTTTACCCTGGCGAAGGAAATTCGCGAGAAAAATGAAGATGTTCCAATTATATTCTTAACAGCCAAGGCTATGAAAGAAGACGTATTGAAAGGCTACAAAGTTGGGGCGGATGATTACCTCAATAAACCTTTTGACAGCGAAGTACTTTTAATGAAAATTAAGGCTATAATTCAAAGAAAAGCTACAGATTCCATTGCAGATAGCAAGCAATTTGAATTTGAGGTTGGTAATTTCCATTTGAATTCTAAACTGCGGTTTTTGACCTATAACAAAGAGACCCCCATCAAACTTTCACCAAAAGAGAACGAACTGCTGCGTCTTTTGGCACTTCACAAAAACGATTTGATGCCGCGTGAACTTGCCCTTACTAAAATCTGGAGAGACGACAACTATTTCACATCAAGAAGCATGGACGTTTACATAGCAAAGCTTCGTAAATACCTGAGTAAAGACGATGGCGTAGAAATAGTCAACATTCACGGTGAAGGTTTCCGTTTGGTGGTGAAGGCCGAAGTTGATAATTAAAATTTAGCGTTAAGATATGTGTGAAAAACGCCTTTATACGGCGTTTTTTTCTTTTATAAAAGTTATTATTTCTGAAGAATCCGTATTGTAATCGAACCACTGAATCGCTTCATTTTTCTTGAACCAAGTGTTTTGGCGTTTTGCAAATCTGCGTGTGTTCTTCTTTATTTCTGAAATGGCTTCTTCTTTTGAAATTTCTCCGTCAAAATATTCAAAAAGCTCTCGGTATCCCACAGTTTGCAGGGCATTTCTTTCTTTATGGAGAAGAAGTGATTTTGCTTCTTCAATCAACCCTTCATGAACCATTTTATCAACACGTTGATTAATTCGCTCATAAATTAGTTCCCGTTCTGCAGTCAAACCAATAAAAATAGTTTCAAAATCTCTTTTATCGGTTTCCTTTTTTAGAAAGGAAGAATACGGTTGTCCTGTGGCTCGATATATTTCCAAAGCACGAACCAATCTATGTGGATTGTGAATATCAACTTTTTCAAAATACGAAGAATCTACTTTTTTTAATTCATTTTGCAGCGCTGCGATACCCTTTTCACTCAATTCAGAATTCAATTGCTCCCGAATTTCAGGAGGCACTTCCGGGAAATTGTCCAATCCTTTTACCACGGCATCAACATACAATCCGGAACCCCCGACCATTATGGCCACTTTGTTTTTTTCAAAAAGAATTTTTAGGAGCGCGATCGCATCTCTTTCAAAATCACCAACGGAATAATCTTCAAAAATACTTTTGTTTTGGATGAAATGATGTGGCACTGCTTCCAGCTCATCTTTTGAAGGAACTGCGGTACCAATGCACATTTCTTTATAAAACTGTCTGGAATCTGCAGATATAATTTCCGTTGAAAAAGCTTTGGCAAGTTTTATGGCAAGTGAGGTTTTGCCAATGGCGGTAGGGCCGACCACACAAATAAGCAATGGTTTTTGTGGTAGCATTAAGTTTCTAAATTACTTTCGTAATGTAATTTTTCACCACATTTGTGGCAATACCTGGAGTCGTCCCTGTGTCGGTGTGCACCACAATTAGGGCAAGCTTGAGTATTTTCATGGACATAATCTTTTCCCAAAACGTCCTGTTTGTCCATGCTCTTGGTATATTCTGCGCTAACAATACCTGTGGGAACAGCTATAATGCCATAACCCAAAATCATAATAACCGTTGCCAATAACTGCCCTAGGGGAGTGGAAGGGGCTATATCCCCAAAGCCAACGGTCGTAAGGGTCACAATACACCAATAAACACTTATTGGGATGCTTTTAAAACCGTGTTCAGGCCCTTCAATAATATACATTAACGTGCCCGCGATTACGGCAATGACAATAACCGCAAATAGAAAAACAAGGATTTTTGCTTTACTATTGGCCAGTGCCTTTCGCAGTTTTGCAGCCTCGCCTATGTAACGCGTTATTTTCAAAATTCGAAAGACCCGCAACAGTCTTAGGGCACGAACGGAAAGCAAGAAACTGCTTCCAGCAAAAAGGAATGATAAATAAAGCGGAATGGTTGATAGAAAATCAATAATCCCATAAAAACTGAAAATATACGCTTTGGGTTTTTTAACTGTAATAATTCTCGCAATATATTCAATAGTGAAAAATATTGTAATAATCCATTCGCCAATATAAAGTATTTCGTGGTATTTGGCGTCAATCTCACTAACGCTTTCCAGCATTACCAAAACAATACTCAGCAAAATAAGAGCAAGCAACACTACATCAAAAAGCTTGCCCATGGGCGTATCGGCTTCATAAATAATTTCGTGAAGCTTAAAGCGCCAAGATTTTTTGTCGGTCGGTTTCAATTTGTATTTTTTGGAAAGTCTAAAATAACAAACTTTAAACTAATTAACCGCATTGGTTGAAAGGTTTACGGTTTTAAGCACTTTATTTTTTCGCAAATAGTTCTGGATAATGTGCTGTGCGTCGCGATTGTTCTGCATGGGGTTAATAATGGATTTTAGAATTTCAGGATTGTTGATCTGGTAATTCAAATTGTAAAAACCATAACCTTTATAAATTCCGTTCTCAATCAAAATTACAGAACGTTCGTCAATTTCTCTGCCGCGGTCTATAATAATCATATTTTGATTTTCGTAACTGTATTTTTCCAAAAATGCATTTACGCGATTATTATATTCTTCGGAAGATTCTTTATTAATACAGGCTCCGTAACATTCTTTAATTGTATAGTTAAAACAGCTTTTGCCACCGTTTTGAAGCCCTGTAAGTTTTTGGCACAGCTGATTTTCTTCTGTTATTTTGAAAAGTGATGATTTTGCCTGCTGGTAATTACTAAACGTTGTAATCGCTTTTTTTCTACCATCGGCTTTTTCAATCTTTAGGTTTATATAATCATTTTCATCCACAAAAGAAGTAAGCTGATGCGTGAAAAGCGTTTGGCGTAGCGATCTATTAAATATAGGTTTGGTTTGTTTAATTTCTTCAGATTCCTTTAAAAGTGAGATCAACTCATTGCCGGTTTTTTCAAAAGTGACCGATTTTACTTCCAGCTGAATTTTCTTCGACTTGCGATTGTCGTTTGTAAAATGTTGTATCAACCTTTTTTTAATGTTTTTACTTTTGCCAATGTAGATTACATTTCCCCCTTCGTTGTGCATATAATAAACACCGTTTTCAGAAGGAGTGTTTTCAATTATGTCAAACAGTTTGGGCTCCAATTGGCGTTTGGGGTCTTTGCGAAGCGTTTCCGTAATTATTTCTTTTGAAGTGTCCTTCGCCAATAACATTTTAAAAAGCGCAACAGTTGCCTTTGCATCACCTTGGGCTCGGTGGCGATCACTCAGCGGAATTCCCAACGAGCGGACCAATTTCCCCAAACTGTATGAAGGCATATCTGGCATCAATTTTTTGGCAAGTTCAACCGTGCAAAGTGTTTCTTTTTCAAAATTATATCCCAATCGGTCAAATTCGGTGGTGAGAATTCTATTGTCAAAAAGCGCATTGTGTGCAACCATAATGCAACCATCCGTAATTTCGATGATTCGTTTTGCCACCTCATAAAACTTTGGCGCATGTTGAAGCATTTCATTATTAATGCCTGTGAGGTTTGCAACGAAGGGCTGGATTGGTTTTTCGGGGTTGACCAAACTTGAAAATTGGTCCACGATGTTGTGGCCGTCAAACTTGTAAATTGCAATTTCGGTAATTCCTTCCTCATTGTATTTTCCACCCGTTGTCTCTATATCTAAAATTGCGTACACGTTTTGAGTTTGTTGTTTATTGTTTAGGGTTAATAGTTATTTTAGTTTTGAACACTGAACACTGAACACTGAACACTGAACACTGAACACTGAACACTGAACACTTATTTCTAATTCTCTATTTTTATTTTTTATTGAAAAAACTTTTAAATGCTACTGAATACTATTTACTGATAATTCCTGTCACCAAAAATTGCGCTTCCCACACGAACCATATTACTACCATTTTCAATGGCAATTTTATAATCGCCGCTCATTCCCATGCTAAGTATTCTGAAGCTGTCACCCTGAGCGCAGACGAAGGGTTGAACTTTGAATTCATCAAATATGTTTTTCAATTTCTGAAACTCTTCGGAAATCTGTTCTTCATCATCTGTAAAAGTTGCCATTCCCATTAGCCCAACTACTTTCACATTTTGAAGTTTTTTGATTTCTTCCGAAGTAAGAAGTTTTACGGCATCAGCCTTATCCATTCCGAATTTACTGTCTTCTTCAGCTATTTTTATTTGAAGCAAACAATCAATTGTTCGCTCGTTTTTTTCAGCTTCCTTATTTATTTCATTCAAAAGTTTAAAACTATCCACCGCGTGAATTAAACTCACAAAAGGCGCCATATATTTCACTTTGTTTCGCTGCACGTGGCCAATCATGTGCCATTCTATATCCTTTGGCATTTCCTGCCATTTGGATTCCATTTCCTGAATTTTGTTTTCACCGAAAACGCGCTGACCTGCATTATAAGCTTCCATCAAATCATTAACCGGTTTGGTTTTGGAAACGGCCACCAAGATCACGTCTTGGGGTAATTCTTTTTTGAACTGTTTTAGGGTTTTTGTTATCATCTTTTGCAAAAGTAGGTATTTTGGATTGGTTTTCCATTTAATAAAAAAAGTTGTAAGTTTACACTTTACTGTAAACTGTAAACTATGAAGGAACGGATTCTTGAGCTTTTGGATAAATATGGTGAAATGCCTGTTTATGAATTGGCAGAACGACTTGATATTTCAAGGCAAATGCTTCATCGTCATTTGAATCAATTGATAGAAAACGGGTCGGTTTCCAAAATAGGAAAATCGCCCCGTGTTTTTTATAAAATAAAAAACATTAAAATAATACCGGAATTTGATGTACCCGCTAATGTGGAGCATTTTGTTGAAGAACATTTTATACAGATTACAGAAAAAGGTAAGCTACTGAAGGGAATTGATGCCTTTGCCCATTGGTGCGTAAAGCACAGTTTGCCCATAGCCAAAACTGCATCAGAATATGAAAAAACGATGCAAAAGTATTTAGCTTATAAAACGAATGGGGGATTGATTGATGGAATTCAAAAACTGGAAAACACCACAGGTTTTGCTAAAATAAACGTGAATGAACTGTATTATAGTGATTTTTATGCCATTGAACGGTTTGGTAAAACCAAGCTCGGACAATTGTTATTGTATGCCAAACAAGGACAGGACAAAAATATCATCAAAGAAATAGTGTGGATGATTCGGGATGAGTTGTATACTATAATAGAGGAGAAGCGTATAGATGCCGTAGGTTTTGTTCCGCCATCAGTAAAGCGAGAGGTTCAGTTTATGATAGAACTTGAAAAAGGATTGAAATTGAAATTGCCCAGAGTTAAAATTGAAAAAGTGCAAACTGAAATTATTGTGCCCCAAAAAACACTTTCAAAATTGCAAGACCGTATAGCCAATGCGCGCGCGAACATAGTGGTAACCGAAACCCGAAAATTCAATAAAGTTTTATTGATCGATGATGCCGTGGGCTCTGGGGCAACGATGAACGAGACTGCCGGAAAAATAAGGAAAAGAGAAGTTACTCAATATATTATAGGCTATGCAATAACGGGAAGTTATAAAGGTTTTGAGGTAATTTCGGAAGCATAAACTCAGAATTCATAAATAGTAACTCCACTTCTAAGCTTCGGCTCAATATAAGTACTTTTTGGCGGCATCTTCAAACCTTCGTCGGCAATCATTTTCATTTCTTGCGTCGTTACAGGTAACAAACCGAAACCGACGGCAAAACTTCCAGAATCGACTGCAGTTTTCACGTGTACCAAATCTTTTTTCCCGTGTGAATATTCTATGCGCTGATCGTTTCGTAAATCATCAATTCTGAGCAGCGGTTTCAAAATGGTTACATATAATATCTGCGTATCCAGCGCATCAAGGGCGTTGTTGATTTCATACTTGCTCTTCCGAAGGTACAATGAATAAAACTCGCCATCCAAATACATACTGAAATGGTGTTTTTTGGAAGGTTTGTAATATTCCATCCCGCGATTTTCTATTCTGAAATATTCGTCCAGTTTTATCAAAAACTCTTCTTTTTTCATTCCATTCAAATCTTTCACCAAGCGGTTGAATTCATAAATTTTCAAATCGCTTTCGGGAATTAAAAAACTCATAAAAAAATTATAAGCTTCTTCGCCCGTGTGATGTGGATTTTCTTCCCTTAGATCTTTCGCCAATAAAAAGGAAGAAGCAGAGCGATGGTGCCCATCGGCAATATAAAGCGCCGGCATTTCACTGTAAATTTTTTGAATTTTTTGAAGCAGCGTTTCGTCATCCACATTCCAAAGATAATGGGTGTCCCGGTAAGTGGTTGTGAATTCATATTCCGGCCGACTTTGCATCACCTTTTCAATAATTGCTTCCAATTCAGCATTGTCGGGATAGGTAAGGAGCACAGCTTCGGCGTTGAAGCCTACTGTTTTTAAATATTCCTTAAAGATCACTTCACGAAATTCCAGTGTGTCTTCGTGCTTTTTGATGACGTCATCTGCATAGTCCTGAACACTCGCTGCAGCCACGATACCATTAAACTCAAGTCCGTCCCGGTTTACAATTTTATAAATATAGAACGAAGGTTTTTCGTCTTGCATAAAAATTTTATCCTCCTTAAACTCTTGATAGCGATTGCGCACCAAACCATAGCGTTCCACACCCGAAATTTCCTTTTGATATTTATAACCGGGATTTACAATGTGCAAAAAAGAAAATGGATTATCCCGCAAGCGCGATTCAACCTGTGCTAAGGTATAGCTATCATAGGAACGTGCGGCGAGTAGACTCACTTTGTCCCGCGTAGGGCGGACGGCTTTAAA
>JBBQUI010000086.1:0-11841 GCA_038212575.1 Flavobacteriales bacterium | reverse complement strand
TTGCGACCATACTCCAGTAAGAGCTCGACTCCCTCAAAAAAATCTCAGAAAATCTCACTTAGTTTAGTTTCTTTGTTGACAACCTTCCTTTCGAAAGGTTATCTACGCTGTCAATTTCAATATCTCAATGAACTTATCTTTATTAAAAATAAAGAATCAATTGTTGGTGGAACGGAGTTGAACCGTTGCTATTATTTCCTTTTCACCATTTTTAAGACCGTGCCTATCTCTCTAAGCGGGTGCAAATATACAACCCCTTTTTTTAAATCACCAAACTAAATTTGATTTATTTTGAATGTTTTTTATTAATGGGTTTCAAGAAGCTGAAAGTTAAATAATTATAAGGTAAAAAAAGTTTTGGAGAGCCATTCAGCAAGTAAAAAACTTTAAAAAGACACTAAACAAAACCATAAACAAAGTTTATTCAGTGAATTAGATAACATTCAAAAATAAAAAGAGCGAACTTCAAAAGTAATACCTTTAAAACTTCTGTGCAACCCGCACCGTCTTTTAGTTATCAACAGATTTTCTCTTCCAATGTGAGGTCAAATCTAAATAATCTATTGGAAATGCAGGAGCTTGACGTTCAAGAATATTATCCCGAAAGGATCTTTCAAGTATGTCTTCAATTAAATAATCTTCTTTCACCTCAAAAGGTTTGTATTCTTCTTTAAGGGAAATTTCAAAAAGACTGGCGGTGGTATTGTACCAAAAGGCTCGCCAACCTGTGCGGAGTTCTTTCACTAGATCAAAAGCTGTGCGCCCTGTCTGTCTGTGGATGAGTTTTACCAATATTTGGCCCTCGGTATGAGTGAGATTCTTCAACTTTTCAGAAAATTCTCCTTCTATGTAGTTTTGTACACGTTTGGTATATCTTCTTCTATCGCTCTTTTTTTCTATGGTCTTTAATCTTTCCGTCATAGTCGTCAATCGTTCCGAAGCCAATTTTGCATAAGGGTAAACTTTTCGTGTTTTTCTGCGTAGTATTAAATAACGGCGCCTATCCTGTTCAGACATGAATTTAACCTTTTTCAGAAGGTATACTTCATCCAGGTTAATGATTTCACGAGCAATGGTATCCCCTTTAATGATGTAATACATTATCTCGGTAGAATCTTTTTGCTTCTCCAGTGATTCATTATCAGTCTGTCCAAAGGTGGAGGTCAAACTGAACAATATGATACATATATATATAGGTACTCTGATTTTCATTCAAATAATTTTTATAGAAAGCTAGGTATTATCCAAAAACGTTCCAAAAATAAGCAAATTGCCTTGTGGGGCTTAATAAGAAATTACTAATTTTACCAACAGACACCTTTTCAGAACAAAAAACTATATGACTACTTCAATATTAACTGACAATTCATTAAAATTTTTAGAAGAATATTTAAACAACGCCGCGCCAACTGGCTATGAGTGGGACGGACAAAAGCTGTGGATGAATTATCTGAAACCCTATGTTGATGAATTTTTCACAGACACCTACGGAACAGCAGTGGGCGTTATAAACCCCAAAGCTAAATTTAAGGTAGTAATTGAAGGCCACGCCGATGAAATTTCTTGGTACGTAAACTATATATGCGATAGCGGACTGCTTTATGTAATAAGAAACGGCGGCAGCGACCACCAGATTGCGCCATCAAAAATTGTAAACATCCATACTAAAAATGGCATTAAAAAAGGGGTTTTCGGCTGGCCGGCAATCCATACACGCGATAAAGCAAAAGAAGAAACCCCAAAACCCGAGAACATTTTTATAGACGTGGGCGCCAAGGACAAAGAAGAAGTGGAGAAAATGGGCATTCACGTGGGCTGCGTAATTACTTATCCCGATCAATTTCACATTTTGAACGAGGATAAATTTGTGTGCCGCGCTTTGGACAACCGAATGGGCGGTTTTATGATAGCCGAAGTTGCAAGATTGCTTCACGAAAACAAAAATAAACTTCCTTTTGGGCTTTATATAACCAATTCGGTACAGGAAGAAATTGGGCTTCGTGGTGCCGAAATGATTGCCGAACGTATAAAACCTAACATTGCAATAGTTACAGACGTAACCCACGACACCACTACCCCAATGATCGACAAAAAGAAACAGGGCTTAGCTGAAATTGGCTGTGGCCCTGTAATAGCATACGCACCAGCAGTACAACAAAAACTACGCGACTTAATAGTTGAAACAGCTGAAAAGAAAATGATACCCTTTCAACGTGCAGCGCTCTCCAGAGCTACTGGAACAGATACAGATGCATTTGCATACAGCAACGGAGGCGTGGCGAGCGCCTTGATTTCTTTGCCCTTGCGCTATATGCACACCACTGTTGAAATGGTCCATCGCGATGATGTGGAGAATGTCATAAAACTTATTTATGAAACCTTGCTCAATATAAAGGATGGTGAAACCTTCAGTTATTTTGAATAAAGATTAAGCAATTTTAAGAACGGAATTGTTGCAACGTTTCATTTTTTTAAACAATAAGTCTCTATTTATGGGCTTGGTCATATAATCATTCATTCCAATATCCAAAACTTTTTGACGTGTTTCCTGCATAGCGTCAGCAGTAACAGCAATAATTGGAATGTTGCCAATTACCTTACCCAATTCACCGCTTCTTATTATCCGAGTGGCTTCATAGCCATCCATAACTGGCATCTGCAAATCCATTAAAACAATATTATAAATATCTTTCTTTAAAGCTTCAATTGCCTCGGTGCCGTTATTTGCTATGGCGAAGCTTACTTCGGGGTAGCTATTAAGCATTTTTCGCATGACCATTTGGTTCAGCAAATTATCTTCAACAACTAAAACATGTAATTTATTATTTGTGACTAATTGTGAATAAGCTCCTGCTTCAACAGAAAAATCTTTTGATACACGTTCAAACATTAAATCTATAAAAACATTGGTTCCTTTATTGATTTCACTCTCAATATTAATAGTTCCGGAATGCAAATCTACCAAATGTTTAACAATTGTTAGCCCAAGACCTATGCCTCCAAATTGGCGTTTATGATCGAGCTTCATTTGATTAAAACTGTCGAAAATATTTTTTTTGAAATCCAAATCAATTCCAACACCTGTATCAGATACTTTGAATGAAAAACAATAGGTATCGGTT
Organism: Flavobacteriales bacterium; assembly: GCA_038212575.1. Classification (GTDB taxonomy): domain Bacteria; phylum Bacteroidota; class Bacteroidia; order Flavobacteriales; family Flavobacteriaceae; genus Aequorivita. The sequence continues at coordinate 8,719 of JBBQUI010000086.1, read as the reverse complement.
CCGCGTTTTGTGCAGCGCATTTTAAAAAAAATACTGCCATTGTTTGTAAATTTTATAGCGTTTCCAAGAACATTATTAATTATCTGTACAAACCTTTCTGGGTCGCCTTTAACCGAAGTGGGTATTTTATAATCCATTTCAAACTGATATTTCAGGCCTTTGTTGGTCGCTTCCTCTTTCCAGTTGTTGCTTATTTGATTAAGGATAATTGAGGGATTGAATTCTTCCTTTTTTAAACGAATTTGATTCTTTTCAATTTTTTCAAAATCCAATATATCGTTTACGCTGCTCAATAAACTAAGGGAAGCATTCTTAATAATTTCAAATTGTTTGCATTTTTCGTTATCGTTTTGCTTGCTTAATTCAATTTCAGCAATTCCCATAATAGTATTAAGGGGTGTACGCAGCTCATGGCTCATATTAGACATAAAATATGACTTAAGCCCACTTACCTCCTCCATTCTTAAGAGTGCTTCTTCCTGTGATTTTTCCTTTTCAACCCTTAAGTTTCTGATAAGATATGTCATGGATATTGATAAAAATATTATTTCACATCCAGTGCCAAACTTTGCACTGTTTAGTGTGAAAAAATTATTGGGCAACAGGCTTAAATTGTTCATTACAAATCCCATTAGACCGATAACAAGAAAAAGAATTCCAAACGAAAAATACCTGTCTATTGAGATTTTTCTATAGCGCATTGCAAAAATGGTAGATAAAATAAGCAATAAACTCAACAAGCCATTGATGTTGCAAATGGGATATGCAAACGCTAAAGTCTTTGGGTTTATAAATACAAGTAATGTGGATAAGCCAATTATCAAGTAAAGTGATTTATATATTTTGGAAAACCCTGGAAGTTTACTATTAACTCCAAGGAAATGCTCACAATACTTTAAGAGAAAAATATTTGAAAGTATGGCAGTTATAAGTACCGCCCTTGACGCAAAATATCCCGGTTCTTTGAAAAAATATTGAAATAAAAGTCCATCAAGCGAAGCTTGCATCAAGCCAATTGAAAAAACATAGCCACTGTAATAAATGAAAGACTTTGTTTTTAAACTTGTATAAAAAAATAAATAAATAATACCAGCCAACAATAATAATCCATAAAATATCCCGAGGAACAATTGTTGTTTGTAATTGACCTGCCAAAATTCAGTTTCTGAATATAAGCTCAAGGGAAGATTGATTGTTTCACCATCACTTTTAAAGTGTAGATAAAATTGCTGCACGCTATTTTTTGGTAATTCTATTTTAAATACCGTTGAACGATGCGCTACCTGACGTTCAATAAAGGGAATTTGATCTCCACTTTTAAATTCCGTTATCTTATTATTAGTGCCAATCTGATATAATTCGGCAACATCTGTAATAGGTCTGGCTGTTTCAAGGTAATATGTTTTAGCTTGCGCATTGCTATTCTCTAAATTGAATCTAATCCAAAAATTATGTGTGGTGAATCCAGTACTTTGGTTTTCTGATTTTAACGACAAAAATTTCTTTGAAGGATCATTTTGGAGTTCGATAAGGTCATACTTTGATTTTCCGGCTTTATAAAATTCGGCATATTCATATAGGTTTCCCTTACTTATTTCAGGGTCAAATACCACATTTTGAGCTATACAACCAACTCCTATAATGTAGGTTAAAAGCAGTAGTTGTTTCATAGTTTGGGGCTTTAAAACTATTAAACTTACGTAAAATAATGATTTAAGGTTTTAAATATTTAAGATTTTTTTAAGATTAATAAAAACCATAAATCATTAACTATTTGAGCTTAAAATTATTTTTATCTTTTTTGAAATATCTTAAATTATTTTAAATAAATAAGGATGAACAATAATTGGAATTCTCGTCTTTCATTTTCCGAACAAGCTTTCTTGCATATAGCTTCTGATTGTAAAATAAAATTATTATACTTTTCTACTTAAAGACAACTCCAGACTATAAATTTTAGAGCTATCAATGAAAAACTTTACTCTGCTTGCATTTTTGTTATATTTACGCCAAAATCCAGCAACCTTTGTTATTTAACTCCTTCTCTTTTGGATTGTTTTTGCCAATTACCCTCCTCCTTTATTGGGCTGTTGGTTTTAAAAGAATAAAGTCCCAAAATGCAATTTTGCTTATTGCAAGTTATTTTTTTTATGGTCTTTGGGACTGGAGGTTTCTATTTTTGATTGTTGCCAGCTCATTGGTGGATTATTTTGCGGCTATTGCCATCAAAAGCTCGGAAAGCGTAAGCAAACAAAAGCGCTATCTCTACAGCAGTATTATCTGGAATTTAGGGGTTCTTTTCCTTTTTAAATATTATAACTTTTTTATAGATGAATTTGCGCTACTGTTTAATATGCAGCAGGGCGAATATGGTTTTAGCACATTAAATTTAATTCTTCCCGTTGGTTTAAGTTTCTATACTTTTCAAACAATGAGTTATACAATTGATGTCTATAAAAATCGGATTGCTCCCACTAATAATTTACTCAATTTTCTGTGCTTTGTGGGTTTCTTTCCACAACTCGTCGCAGGTCCAATTGAAAAAGCTAAAAATTTATTACCACAGTTCAACAATAAAAGAAACTTTGACCAGAGCGAAGTAAAAGATGGTTTACGCCAAATACTATGGGGGCTGTTTAAAAAAATGGTAATTGCAGACAATGCCGCTTATATTGTGAATATGGTTTACGCCTCCCCCGAAGATTATGGAAGCCTTTCATTGCTTTACGCTTCTGTACTTTTCTTTTTTCAGATTTATGGAGATTTTTCGGGTTACTCTGATATTGCTATTGGTACTGCAAAATTATTCGGTTTTAAACTCAGTAAAAATTTCAATATTCCATATTTGGCCAAAAGCGCAACAGAGTTTTGGCAGCGCTGGCACATTACACTTACGCGATGGTTTACCGATTATGTATATTTTCCTATAATTAAAAAAAACCTCCGAAGCAATACCCGTCGTAATTTAGCCATTTTTTCTACAATGGTACTGATTGGTCTTTGGCACGGAGCAGACTGGACCTTTATCATTTTCGGTGGGTTTCAAGGGTTTTTAATTATACTGGAAAGAACCCCTCTGTCAAAGGACCGTAAATCTAGCTTATTTCATAAAACATTAAGGCCAAATTTTTTATTCCCCCTTTTCAGCTTTTTTATTATTACCGCCTCCAGCATACTTTTTAGAAGCCAAAATATCGATGAAGTATGGTTTATTTTTAAAAGGATTTTCTCCTTTATACCTAGCGACACTATTGGTTTATTGATAAACAAATACTTTTTGGTATGTGGCTTCATTATGATAACTGCTGAAATATTGACTCGTTTTAAGGATTTCCCGTTAAGTAAAATTGACAAATATGTTAGTTTACCTTTGCGTTGGATTATTTATTATATTCTCATTTTTTTCATATTTCAATATGCCGGATTCAAAGAAGATTTCATCTATTTCCAATTTTAATAAATCGCAACTGCAGTTTTTAAAATACTGCTTGCTTTTTTTCATACCCGTGATTGTCATTTATTGCATATTGGAAATCTTAGCTCTAAACCTTCCCATAAATTATAAGGTTGCTGGTGATTATTTGAATTCACATTCCCAAAAAATCGAATTGATGGCTTTGGGCTCATCTCAGGTAAAATGCGGTTTTAACCCTGCATTATCCAATAAAACGGCAATCAATCTTGCTTCTACATCACAACATCACAAAGAAGATTTTTTAATTCTACAGGGAACAATAGATAGGCTTCCAAAATTAAAATACGTACTTTTTGAAGTATCCTATATGCATTTAGAATTGCCCTATCATCCAAATGATTATTGGAAAAATAACATTTATCTAAAATATTACAAAGTCAACGCTTTTGAACGAAGTGCCTATTTTAAGGATAAACTTGTATATCTATCAAACCCTCAATTTTATTCAGCTAAATTGAAAGACTATTACATCTATAAGGATGATAAGGTACATTTGAATAAATTCGGTTTTGATACTAATAATTATTATAGCTCCTTTAATAAATTAGATTACGATACTTCCAAAATCACAAACAATTATTTTAAAATATATACTAAGGAAAACTTGGACATCTTTAAAACGAATACAGCGTATCTATTCAAAATGCTGGACTATATGCAGTCTAAAAATTTAAACGTCATCATTTGCACTGTTCCAGTCTATAAAACTTATTTAAACAAAAGAAATCCAAATATTGTTCGCCGTAGGGACAGTATACTTTCAGTGATTAAAAAGAAATACAGTAACGTGGTCGTTTTAAACGAAGAAAATGATTCGCTTCAATTTACTGTAAAAGATTTTTTAAATGAAAACCACTTAAATCCGGACGGAGCAAAGAAATTTACAGCTTTAGTAAATCAAAAACTGGATAGTTTGTCCGGTCGAGCACAGTCGAGATCTAATTGAAAATTAACAATTCTTAGTTCTTGCCTCCCATTCAAAGATTTAGGTGGAAAAGTCTCTCCACCGCGGCGGAGAGATTTAGAGGGATGTTTTTTGTAGTTTTAACTTATCAAAATAATTTTTTGCCTCTTTTACCACTTTTGGAGCAAGAATTATAGTCGCTGTCATGGTGGGAATTGCCATAAGTGCAAAAAAAGTATCTATTAAATTTATCATCATGCTCAATGATGTTGTGGCGCCCACAAGTATACTCAAAATGTAAAAATAATTATAAATCCCCTTATTTTTTGCACCAAAAAGAAAAGACATACACTTACTGCCATAATAGGAATATGAAAATAGCGATGAAATACTGAAAGTGATAATACAGGCCAATAAACCGTATTTCCCAAAAACCGGCATGCTTTCCTCAAATGCTGACGCAGTTAGGCTCACTCCATTTGCATCACTGCTTTGCCACACGCCGGTTACCAAAATTGCCAAAGCAGTGAGCGTACAGATTATTAAAGTATCTATTGCCGGCCCCAACATTGCCACCAAACCTTCACGTATGGGTTCATTGGTTTTTGCCGCGCCGTGTGCCATTGGCGCTGTGCCAATACCAGCTTCATTTGAAAATGCACCACGACGAATCCCCAAAAGGATTATTCCGCCAATCACACCACCTAAAAACGCATCTCCTTTATAAAAATTTGCTGAAAAAGCATCTGTAAAAATCAATTTAAAATAGTATGGAACCACGTCAATGTGAACAATCAAAATGATCAGAACCAAAAGAAAATAAAGAATAACCATCCCCGGAACCATCTTTGAAGCAGTCTTACTTATTCGTGATAATCCACCTAAAATAACCACAGAAGTAATTGCCGCCAAAACCAAACCAATAATCAAATCGGTCTGAAAACCTTTGTAGATTCCGGCAGGCTTTAAAAGTATGTCGTTTATGGCTTGGGTAAGCTGGTTTACGTTGAAAACCGGCAATGCTCCTACCAATCCCGCCACACTGAACAAAACTGCCAAAGGCATCCACTTTCTTCCTAAACCTTCAATAATAAAATACATTGGCCCACCTTGAATTTTACCTTCACTATCTTTTCCTCTATACAAAATTGCCAATGTTGCGGTGAAAAATTTTGTGGACATACCAATTACGGCACTTACCCACATCCAGAACATAGCTCCAGGGCCACCAATTGCAATTGCAACGGCAACACCCGCAATATTGCCCATACCTACCGTTGAGGAAAGGGCAGTCATTAACGCCTGAAAATGGGTTATTTCACCAGCATCGCTTTCATTGTCATATTTTCCGCGAAGTATAGCAACGGAATGTCCCAAGTAGCGAAATGGCAAAAATTGAATCCGGATTAAAAGATATAACCCCCCGCCAATCAAAATGATCAACAACGGCAAACCCCAGGCAATTGAAGCAATTTCAGCGATAATTGAATCTATTTTTTCCAACACGGAATTTTAAAATTTCAACTAATGTAGGATTAAAATTTTTAAAATTAACAGGGAAATTGTTACTTGCAGCGCCAAATGAAACAACAACTAACCATTTTCTTTCTTTTTGTGTCTTTTTTGACATTGGCTCAAACTGAGACCGATTGGAAGAAAACTGCCTTCACTTTTACGCCAGAGATTCTTGTAGGATTAACAATGGAGGCCAATGATGGTTTCCCTGAAACAAAGTTGCAGAAGCAGGCTGTCTTAAATTTTGGTCGTTATCATAATCACAACCCGCAGGAATGGGCACAGCGACTGAAAGCGCCGAAAACAGGTTTGTCCATTGGCATTACTGATTTTGGAAATCTGGATAGTTTGGGCCTTGCTATCACAGCAATACCCTTCATTGAGTTTAAAGCCTTCGGAAGTAACCGTTGGAAAATTTTTACAGGAATGGGTGCATCCTACTTCACAAAAAAATTCAATGCAGAAACAAACCCTCAAAATCAAGCTGTAACTACAGATATTACTTGGGCGTTCCGAATGTATCTTTACTATCAGTTTCTTTCAACAAAAAATATAGATTGGCGGGTGGGTTTAGGCTATTCGCATCATTCAAATGGACATACGCGTTTGCTGAACCAAGGATATAATTCTTTTTTGGTAAGCCTCTCGGCTGATATAAAAAAACCTTTGAATCAAACTGAAACAACACTATTTGAAACTCTTCCCAATTATAAAAAATCAGTTTATGATTATTATGCAATTCGTGGCGGTCTTGGCCAAAACGTGTTCGGACTTGCTTTTAATGAAAAGAAAAATGTTTACACCATTGCTGGAGAATACGGGAGGGTTTACAACAACACCTTTAAAGTGGGAATTGGTTTTTATTATCGCTTCTATCAACATTATTACGATTATATAAATGGAAACGAATCTTTAGTTCAGCCCGGAAGGGAATTTGATTATTTCAGAAGTGATCCGTGGTATTATGCAACCAACTTGGGCGTCAGTCTTCACGGCGAAATATTTTTAAATCACTTTGGGATTGATCTACAATTGGGATATAATTTCCACAAACCAGCCTATAAATTGGAATGGCGAATCAATGAAGGTTGGGACAATGCGCCTCGAGAGATTTCTGATACTTGGGTTTTGGGAGAGCTTGATGGAAGTTATAAGAAAAAACATCGCATTTCCTCAAGATTGGGACTTAAATATTATTTAATTGGAATGGAAAAAGCTCCAAAAAATAATCTCTACATAGGTGCTCACCTAAACGCCAATCTTGGGCAAGCTGATTTTACAGAGCTAAGCGTAGGATATGTTCACAGTTTTAATTTTCGGGAAAGGAAATAAAAAAATAAGGTATTATAAAAGATATTTCAAAACATTTTTCTCAATACGTTCGTGAATATTTGAAACATCTGCCTTTTCAAATTTTTCTCCGGTAATATTCTCATAAAGCTCAATATATCTTTCTGAAACGGTTTCAATATATTCATCACTCATAGTTGGAACTTTTTGCCCTTCCAAACCTTGAAAGCCATTTTGAATCAACCATTGGCGCACAAATTCTTTTGAAAGTTGTTTCTGTGGCTCATTGTTTTTTTGCCGCTCTTCATAACCTTCGGCGTAAAAATAACGTGAGGAATCTGGAGTATGGATTTCGTCAATAAGAACAATTTTTCCATTCTTTGTTTTTCCGAATTCATATTTGGTATCCACTAAAATCAATCCGCGTTTGGCAGCAATCTCGCTTCCACGTTGAAAAAGTTTGCGGGTATAATCTTCCAACTGAAGATAATCTGCTTCGGAAACAATTCCCCTTTTAAGAATATCTTCCCGGGAAATATCTTCATCGTGATCGCCCATTTCGGCTTTTGTAGCAGGCGTGATTATTGGGTGTGGAAATTTATCGTTTTCTTTCATTCCCTCGGGCATTGCAACACCACAAAGCATTCGTTTTCCTGCTTTATATTCCCGCGCAGCGTGACCGCTCATATAACCGCGGATTACCATTTCAACCTTAAAAGGTTCGCAAGCTTCGCCTATGGCAACGTTTGGATCAGGTGTAGCAATTAACCAATTTGGCACCAAATCTGCCGTGTCACGCATCATTTTGGTGGCAATTTGATTTAAGATTTGTCCTTTGTACGGAATTCCTTTTGGCATTACTACATCAAAAGCACTAAGCCTGTCTGTAGCGACCATTAATAGTTTGTTGTTTTCCAAAGTATAGACTTCGCGGACCTTTCCGTGGTAAACACTTTTCTGTCCGGGGAAGTTAAAATCTGTGGCAATTATGGTATTACTCATTTTGATTTTAGATATACGATATTAGATTTTGGGGCTTGAAACTTTGAGCTTTGAGATTTGAGCTTTGAGCTTTGAGCTTTGAGCCTTGAGCTTTGAGCTTTGAGCTTTGAGCTTTGAGCTTTGAACTTATAAAACTGGGGCTGCCACTGCAACTTTCTTTAATCAACGTTTTCAATATTCTTATAAGCCGCAATAACTTCTTTCACCAATCGGTGACGAATTACGTCCTTATCATCCAAATAAATCATTCCCACACCTTTCACATCCTTCAAAACCAGCAAGGCTTCCTTCAATCCTGAAATCACACGACGTGGAAGGTCAATCTGTCCGGGGTCTCCGGTAATCATAAACTTGGCGTTTTTCCCCATACGGGTCAAAAACATTTTCATTTGGGCGTGGGTTGTGTTTTGGGCTTCATCCAAAATTACGAAAGCATTATCCAACGTTCGCCCTCGCATAAATGCCAAAGGTGCGATTTGAATAATACCTGTTTCAATATGTGATGCCAATTTCTCAGCAGGAATCATATCGCG
>JBBQUI010000085.1:0-11937 GCA_038212575.1 Flavobacteriales bacterium | reverse complement strand
TGTGCCCCTAATTCTTCTTCAAAGCTTTTCAGATCCTTACCAATCAACTTATTTGAAAGTTTGGCTTTTATTAGGTAAACCAGTGGTACAATAACAAGCATTATCGGAAAGAGCCACCATATTTCAACTTCATCGGTAATATGCACATCGTCATTAATAACGTTAAAAAGCTGGAAGGCAAACATACCTGTTGGAATCAGGATAACGTGGTACCACCAATGCTTGCATGTTATGAACCAAATAATCAAAAGTAAAAGTGGTACAAATTTTCCCATCATGGTCCATACTGAAACCTGGACTTTTTGATACCAATCTGCATGATATGTAAACAAAAAAGTTTCCCACGTTTTATCTTGTGGGAAACTTGTATAAGAATAAAAAATATAAGGTGTTGCTGCAATAATCAGCGCAATAATACTACCCGTGACTAGGTATGATGATATCGCTTTTTTTGATTTGTTGGGGTGATTGCTCATCTTGAATGCTTTCTGGGGTGCAAGAAGCAAAGGTTCCTAATGAAAAAATTGCTGCGATAAAAAGGTACTTTACAGTTTTCATGATATATAAGTTTTTGTGAGGTTAATAGTTCAAACTTAATATGAAAAAAAAAAAGCACGTTAATTATTTTTAATGTATATTTACAAGTTTTTTTGAACAATAGATACCCTGCTCTATAATTTTTGCGATTTGGGGCAAACTATTAAAAAGTACTAATAAATATGATATTTCTCGCTACAACTTTATTTCACTGGCTTTAGTTTTAAGGTTCTACTTCCGTTATTGTTTTTCGTAATGTATATATTGTCTGTTTTCTTAGGCAAAATCTTATCAATCTTTTCCGGCCATTCTATAAAAACATAATGCCCGCTATAAAGGTAATCTTCTACTCCAATATCATAAGCTTCTACAGAATCTTCAATTCTGTAGAAGTCAAAATGGTATATTACGTTTTGTGGTGTATGATATTCGTTCACAATTGAAAATGAAGGGCTACTTGATATTTCATCAACGCCAAGTTGTTTGACAAGCTCTTTAATCAACGTAGTTTTTCCAACCCCCATATCACCATAGAAAAGTAATATTTTTGAGGCTGTTGAGGCTAAGATTTGTTTAGCAACTTTGGAAATTTCGATTTGGGTATAAGTAAGTTCCATAGTAAAAGCAGAACGAATATAGAAAATTATTCAATTAAAAACCAAAATTATCTTTTAATTCTCTAATATTTAGTTATATAGAAAAGTTTATTTAGGTGTTAAAACTGAAAAGGGAATAATCATTTCCTCCAAGGAAACGCCACCATGCTGATATGTATTTCTGTAATAACTTACATAGTGATTGTAATTATTGGGATAGGCAAAAAAGTAATCTCCTTTGGCGAAAATAAAGGAACTGCTCATATTTATTGTTGGTAAACTGATGGCCTTTGGGTCTTTGGCCGCGAGTACTTCCTTGTCTTCATAAGTCAAACTTTTTCCAGTTTTATATCTTAAGTTAAGACTAGTGTTTTTATCTCCAATAACCTTTGAAGGGTTTTTAACGTTTATAGTCCCGTGGTCTGTTGTGATAATCAATTTGAACCCTAAACGGGCAGCTTGTTGAATAATTTCCAGCAATGGAGAATTTTTGAACCAACTTTGGGTCAAAGAACGGTATGATTTATCGTTGGAAGCCAATTCCTTTATTACCTCCATCTCTGTCTTGGAGTGGGAGAGCATATCCACAAAATTGTAAACCACTACCGTTAAATCTTCATCTTTATGGCTTTTAAAATTTTCAACAAGTTTTTTTCCCTGCTTCAAACTTGAAATTTTATGATAGCTCCAATTAAGGTTTAACCCAAGTCGTTTCATTTGTGCAGCAAGAAATTGTTCTTCTTTCATGTTTTTCCCACCTTCTTCTGTATCGTTCAGCCACAAATCTGGATGCATTTTTTCCATCTCGCTGGGCATTAATCCTGAAAAAATTGCGTTACGGGCATATTGCGTTGCAGTTGGCAAAATGCTGCAGAAAAGTTCTTCGGATGTCTTTTTGTAAATATTTGCAACCGTGGGTTCAAAAGCTTTCCATTGGTCAAACCTTAAATTGTCAATAACTACTAAAAGAGTAGGCATGCCGGTTTGCAATTGTGGCTGTATTTTTTCCTTGAAAAGGGTATGGGACATGGTGGGAGCCTCAGTTGGATCACTAAACCATTTAGGGTAATTTTTATCAATAAATTTACAAAACTGGCTGTTGGCTTCCGTTTTTTGTGATTCCAAAATCTCGAACATTCCAGAATCTTCAATGTCTTCCAGCTCCAGTTCCCAATAAATCAATTTTTGATAAAGATCTTTCCATTCCTCAAAACTGTTCACCATGGAAAGATCCATCGCAATCTTTCGGAATTCTTGCTGATAGTTTGAAGTTGTTTTTTCTGAAACCAGCCTGCTGTGATCCAAATTTTTTTTCAAACTCAAAAGAATTTGATGTGGATTTACGGGTTTGATTAAATAATCGGCAATTTTGGAACCGATTGCTTCTTCCATTATGTATTCCTCTTCACTTTTGGTAATCATCACCACGGGAATGGAAGCTTGTTGCTCCTTAATTTCCGCGAGGGTTTCTAAGCCGGTTAGTCCGGGCATATTTTCATCCAAAAAAATAATATCGAAAGTTTCCTTTTTTATTTCTTCCAAAGCCTCTGTACCGCTCTGTGCTGTAGTTACTTTATAATTTTTATTTTCAAGGAATAAAATGTGTGGTTTTAGCAAATCAATCTCGTCATCAACCCATAGTACTTTTATCTCGCTCATATATGTATATTTGTCTTTATACTCCGAAGCCTTTGGCCTTTGTAGCAATTCTTTCATTGCGAAAAAGGCTGGCGAAGGAGTGTCGTTAAATTCAGTTTGTAAATAATCCAGCGTTGTTCCGAAGAATTTTCTTCAAAAATAGTCTTGAATTATTTCAAAAAAATTTTGAAGCTATTAATTTAAAGTTAAAGTTTGAAAACCCTTCCCAAGCTTAAAATCATTAACGATCCTATCTATGGTTTTATTACCATACCCAACAAACTGGTTTTTGATTTGATGGAGCATAAGTATTTCCAAAGGCTCCGCCGTATTTCGCAAATGGGCTTTTCGTATATCGTTTATCCCGGAGCGCACCACACGCGTTTTCACCATGCTTTGGGCGCGATGTTTTTAATGCAAAAAGCCGTACAAGTGCTTCATTCCAAAGGAATAAGGATTTCTGATAAAGAGGAAGAAGCACTCTATATTGCCATTCTTTTGCACGATATTGGGCATGGTCCTTTTTCACATGCCATGGAAAATAGCATTGTTGAAAACATAAGCCATGAACAAATTTCCCTGCTTTTTATGGAGGCGTTGAACCGAAAGTTTAACAAGGGATTAACGCTGGCCATTCAAATATTCAAAGATGGATACCCGCGTAAATTCCTGCATCAATTGGTTTCCGGGCAATTGGATATGGACCGGTTGGACTATTTAAAACGCGACAGTTTTTACACTGGGGTTCCCGAAGGCACGGTAAACGCGCAGCGTTTGATTGCAATGCTGAATGTTAAAAATGACGCTTTGGTAGTAGAGGAAAAAGGAATTTATTCTGTTGAAAGTTTCATCATTTCCCGAAGGTTAATGTACTGGCAAGTTTATCTTCACAAAACCGGGATTGTGGCAGAGCAGCTTTTAGTGAGGGTTTTGAAGCGTGCAAAGCAATTGACGGCCCAAGGAGTGGAACTACCTTCAAGTGGCGGATTGCGTTTTTTTCTGAAAAACAATATCAGTTTAAATGATTTTTCGGACGAAGTGCTCGATACCTTTTCAAAATTGGATGATTACGATATTATTTCGGCTATGAAAGTGTGGGTGGGCAATGATGATTTTGTTTTAAAAAACCTTTCAAAAATGCTTCTTAATAGAGATTTGCTAAAAGTGAAAGTGAAATCGGAGCCTTTTTCTAATGAAAGGATTGAAGAGAAAAGAAACACTTTGATTGAAACTTTTAAAATTTCCGAAGAAGAGGCGTCCTTTTTTGTTTTCACAGGGAAGCTGGAGAATCAGGCTTACAGTATGGAAAAGGACACCATAAATCTATTAAAGAAAAACGGGAAGATTATTGACGTGGCAAAAGCAAGCGATCAACTGAATTTGGAGGCGCTTTCAAAATCTGTGGTCAAATACTACATGTGCTATCCAAAAAACAATAAGGATAGCTATCGGGGCTAAATCCTTTTTTTCTATTTTTGCAAGAATGAAAATTTACGACCGACATCAAATTCATTTAAATAGTACCGTTTTGTGGTTGCCCATTATTTGCAGTTTATTTAATAAAATACAACACGCCCAATGAAATTTACAGCAGCCCAAATAGCAGGAATTTTGAACGGTACCGTAGATGGCGATGATGGAGTAGAGGTTTCGAAACTAGCAAAAATTGAAGAAGGAAGCAAAGGCAGTTTAACCTTTCTCGCGAACCCAAAATACACTCATTATATATATTCCACCCAAGCTTCAATAACCATCGTCAATAATGATTTTGTGGCATCGGGTGATTTGTCCACAACACTTATAAGGGTAGAAAATGCTTATAAAGCCTTTTCACAATTATTGGAATATTACAACCAAGTAAAGATGAACAAGACAGGAATTGAAAACCCGGTGTTCATTTCAGAAAGTGCCAAATACGGTGAAAACCTATATTTAGGCGCTTTTTCATATGTAGGTGAAAATGTAAAAATTGGTGATAATGTAAAGATTTATCCCAATGTCTACATTGGCGATAATGTTACCGTTGGAAGCAATACTATTTTATTTACTGGCGCGAAGCTCTATTCAGAAACAGTTGTTGGGAAGTCTTGCGTAATAAACAGTGGTGTGGTTATAGGCGCTGATGGTTTTGGGTTTACACCAAATGAAAAAGGCGAATACCATAAAGTTCCACAAACGGGCAATGTAATTTTGGAAGACAATGTAGATATTGGCCCCGGAACCACCATAGATCGGGCAACTTTAGGATCTACTCTTATTAAGAAAGGCGTAAAACTTGATAATCAAATTCAGATAGCGCACAATGTTACCATAGGCGAAAATACCGTGATTGCGGCACAAACTGGTATTGCCGGTTCCACCAAAATAGGAAAAAACTGTATAATTGGTGGCCAAGTAGGTATTGCAGGACATATCACCATAGGCGATAATGTAAAGATACAGGCACAAACCGGGATTGGCAGAAATGTGAAGGATAACGAAACCTTACAAGGTTCACCAGCCTTCAATTATGGCGATTTTAATAAAAGTTATGTATATTTTAAAAATCTTCCCAAAATAATGGAAAGGTTCAATATAGTTGAAAAAAAGCTCGATAATGAATGAAAGTGTTGTAAAACAGCGCACCATTGGTAAGGAAATTTCACTTACTGGAGTCGGTTTGCATACAGGCAAAGAGGTAACGATAACCTTTAAGCCTGCACCCGAAAATCACGGATATACTTTTGTGAGAACTGATTTGGAGGGATATCCCGTAATTGAAGCAGACGCAAATTATGTGGTTAATACCCAACGCGGTACCAATTTGGAAAAACGCGGGGTTAAAATCCAAACTTCGGAACACGTGCTTGCAGCATTGGTGGGCCTTGAAGTGGATAACTGTATTATGGAACTGAATGCTTCCGAACCACCCATAATGGATGGATCATCAAAATTTTTTGTTGAAGCTGTTGAAATGGCTGGATTAGTGGAGCAGAATGCACCACGAAAAGAATATGTGGTAAAGGAAGTTATTTCATATTTGGATGAAGAGACCGGGAGCGAAATAATCGTTATGCCTGCTGATGAATACCAAGTAACCACGATGGTGGATTTTGGAACAATGGTTTTGGGCACCCAGAATGCTTCGCTTAAGCATATTTCAGATTTTAAGGATGAGATTGCCAATGCAAGAACCTTCAGTTTTCTTCACGAAATTGAAATGTTGCTGGAAAATGGCTTGATAAAAGGCGGCGATCTGAACAATGCAATTGTTTATGTGGACAAAGAACTTTCCCCCAGCACTATGGATAAACTACGAACTGCTTTCGGAAAAGATACAATCTCAGTAAAACCGAATGGAATTTTGGATAACCTCACGCTGCATTATCCAAATGAAGCAGCAAGACACAAGCTATTGGATGTTGTGGGAGATTTGGCTTTGGTGGGAACACGCATTCGCGGAAAAGTTATCGCTAACAAACCTGGACATTTTGTTAACACACAATTTGCAAAAAAACTTTCAAAAATTATAAAGTTGGAAACTCGAAACAACATTCCAAAATTTGACATCAATAAACCACCCGTAAAAGATGTGAACCAAATTATGGCAATGCTTCCGCACAGGCCGCCATTTTTATTGGTCGATAAAATTATGGAAATGAGCGATACACACGTTGTGGGGCTCAAAAATGTAACGATGAATGAACCATTTTTTGTGGGTCACTTTCCCGGAGCACCAGTAATGCCAGGTGTTTTGATAGTTGAGGCAATGGCCCAAACGGGAGGAATTTTAGCATTGAGCACCGTTCCAGACCCAGAAAATTATCTCACGTTTTTTATGAAAATAAACAATGTGAAATTTAAGCAACAGGTAAACCCGGGCGATACCTTAATTTTTGTATTGGAATTAATCTCTCCCATTCGCCGTGGAATCGTGCATATGCAAGGAAACGCGTATGCAAATGACAAATTGGTAACCGAGGCCGAGTTGATGGCCCAAATGGTAAAAACAAAAAACTTATAAATGAACAGAGCCTTTGTGAAAAACTGTTTTGAAAGGAATATGATAATGCGCGAACACATTTCACCTATAAAAAACAACAAATAAGAAAAATGAACCAACCACTTGCATACGTCCACCCGGGCGCAAAAATAGCCAAAAATGTTGTTATAGAGCCTTTTACAACCATTCATAACAATGTTATAATTGGTGAGGGAACCTGGATTGGAAGCAATGTAACCATTATGGAAGGCGCACGAATCGGTAAAAATTGCAATGTTTTTCCGGGAGCAGTAATTTCTGCAATCCCCCAAGACTTGAAATTTAAGGATGAAGATACCACCGTTGAAATTGGGGACGGCACAACCATTCGTGAATACGTAACCATTAACCGCGGAACCATTGACCGTGGAAAAACCGTTGTTGGCAAAAATTGTTGGATTATGGCTTATTGCCACATTGCGCACGATTGCATCGTAGGCGATAACTGTATTTTTTCAAATAACAGCACACTAGCAGGGCACGTAACGGTTGGCGATCATGTAGTTTTAGCAGGGATGACCGCCGTACACCAATTTTGTATGATTGGCAACCACGCTTTTGTAACTGGAGGTTCGCTCGTTCGTAAAGATGTTCCTCCATTCGTAAAGGCTGCTCGAGAACCCCTTAGTTATGTTGGAATTAATTCTATTGGTTTAAGGAGAAGAGGTTTCACTCCCCAAAAAATAACGGAGATACAGAATATTTACAGACTTCTTTATCAAAAAAATTATAATACATCCCAAGCAGCAGGAATTATAGAAGCCGAAATGGAGGCCACTCCGGAAAGGGATGAAATTCTCCAGTTCATTAAAAATTCCAAAAGAGGAATTATGAAAGGTTATTTCAATTCAAACTAAACCGATATTTAAAAAAATAAAATCATAAATAACAAACCCACTAATGGCAACATCATCAGATATTAGAAAAGGACTTTGCATCCGCTATAACCATGACATATTTAAAATAATTGAATTCCTTCACGTAAAACCAGGTAAAGGCCCAGCTTTTGTCCGTACTAAATTAAAAAGTGTTACAACCGGAAAAGTAATAGACAACACTTTTTCCGCAGGTCATAAAATTGACGACGTGCGTGTTGAAACCCATAAATTCCAATATTTATACAACGAAGGCGATATGTATCATTTTATGAATACGGATGATTATTCGCAAATTCGTTTGATGAAGGATATTCTTGATACACCTGAATTGATGAAAGAAGGTGAAATAGTTACCGTGCTCATCAATACCGAAGATAACTCACCACTTTCGGTTGAAATGCCAGCCCACGTTGTGTTGGAAGTGACTTCAACTGAACCAGGCGTAAAAGGAAATACCGCTACAAACGCAACAAAATTGGCTATTGTTGAAACAGGGGCCGAAATAAACGTTCCGCTTTTCATAAACGAAGGTGACAAAATTCGAATTGATACCGAAAAAGGTCAGTATCAAGAACGAATGAAGGAATAAAACGAATGAAGGAATAATAAGTAGGCAGTATCCAGTACCAGTAGGCAGTAAACTAATTTAACCCAGTAACCCATTCAATGAAATTCCCGATTCCACAAACCCTTGAAAATATTGCTGTCATAATCGGTTCTGATTATGTTGGCGAAGCTAATTTTCCAGTTTTTGGGATGAATGAAATTCACGTAGTGCAGCCCGGAGATATTGTTTTTGTAGACCATCCGAAATATTATGAAAAAGCATTACAGTCTCAAGCCACAGTAATTCTCATTAATAAAGAAGTTGATTGCCCAGTGGGAAAAGCACTGTTAATTTCCGAAGATCCGTTTCGCGATTTTAATAAATTGACACATCACTTTAAACCTTTCCGAAGTGCCAATAGCGCTATTTCCGAATCTGCAGAAATAGGGGAGGGCACCGTGATCCAGCCCAATGTTTTTGTTGGAAATAATGTGAAAATAGGTCGCAATTGTCTGATCCATTCCAACGTTTGTATATACGACAATACGGTTATTGGGAACAATGTAACAATACACGCCGGAACGGTTTTGGGTGGTGATGCATTCTATTATAAAAACCGTCCCGAAAAATTCGATAAGCTTTTAAGCGGCGGAAACGTAGTGATTGAAGACAATGTGGACCTCGGTGCGCTTTGCACCATAGATAAAGGCGTTACAGCATCAACCACCATTGGAGAAGGTTCAAAGCTGGATAACCAAGTTCAAGTGGGTCACGACACAGTTATTGGGAAACGCTGCTTGATCGCCTCACAAGTGGGTATTGCAGGCTGTGTGTTGATTGAGGATTTTGTAACAATTTGGGGACAAGTGGGCATAACCAGCGGCATAACCATTGGTGAAAAAGCCGTAATTTCCGCACAAAGCGGAGTGAGTAAATCATTGCAAGGAAACAAAGCGTATTTTGGAACGCCTGCAGATGATTTTAGAACTAAATATAAAGAATTAGCTTCCATAAAGCTCATTCCGGATATAATTAAAAAATTGGATGAATTATCATGAGTAAGAAGGCAAAAGAAATAGTAAAGGATTTTTACAGATCAGATATATTAAAGGATGAAACAGTGTTGGAGCGCTTCTTCCATCCAGAATTGGTGTTTATTTGGAATAGCGCAAATGGTTTGTCAATTATGCATTATGAAGATATTGTAAACTTTTTTAGAGAAGTAAGACGGTCTTACAACGACTTGAGAGTGGAAGTAAGCCATTTATTGGCAGACGGACCTCACGTCACCATTCGCTATAAATATTACATTCGCACTATGGAAAATCCTGATGAAGAAATGGGGATAGCACATTTCATAGCTATTTGGGAGGTAAAAGATGATAAAATCTATCGTGGCTATCAAGTGAGTCAACCGGTTACGGACAAAGACGACACCAATGAAAGTTACCACAGAGTTAAGGTTTAATATCTTTTAAATCCGTCAACAAAAGCCGTATCTTTGCCGGAATTCTAAAAAAACAATCCAAAGTTTTCATTTGAACAATAAATTAAAATAATAAATAGAAAATACTTAAAAATGAGCGTTTTAGTAAATAAAAATTCAAAAATAATAGTTCAAGGTTTCACAGGGAGTGAAGGTACTTTTCACGCCGGACAAATGATTGAGTACGGAACCAATGTTGTAGGAGGGGTAACACCGGGAAAAGGAGGTCAAACACATCTTGATAGACCTGTCTTCAATACTGTTTCAGAAGCTGTTGAAAAAACGGGCGCCGATACAACCATTATTTTTGTGCCACCAGCATTTGCTGCAGACGCCATTATGGAAGCCGCTGATGCTGGCATTAAAGTGATTATAACAATTACTGAAGGAATTCCTGTGAAGGATATGATTATTGCTTCAGATTATATAAAAGATAGAGATTGTCGTCTTATCGGCCCTAACTGTCCAGGAGTTATAACTCCAGGCGAAGCAAAAGTAGGTATTATGCCCGGTTTCGTTTTCAAAAAAGGAACAGTGGGAATCGTTTCAAAATCTGGAACACTTACCTATGAAGCGGCTGATCAGGTTGTAAAACAAGGCCTTGGCATCACTACAGCTATCGGAATTGGTGGAGATCCAATTATTGGAACCACAACAAAAGAAGCATTGGAAATGTTGATTATGGATACTGAGAGCGAAGCAGTTGTAATGATAGGTGAGATTGGAGGTCAATTGGAAATAGATGCTGCCCACTGGTATAAAAACAGCGGTATAAAAAAACCTGTAATCGGCTTTATCGCCGGTGAAACTGCACCTGCCGGACGAACCATGGGTCACGCCGGAGCAATCGTTGGCGGAAGTGATGACACAGCCCAAGCCAAGAAAAAAGTAATGCGCGAATGTGGCATCCACGTTGTGGAATCCCCAGCGGAAATTGGGAAGAAAGTAAAGGAAGTATTAGGCTAATTCTTAGAAAATATACATAAGAAGCTCTGTGAAATTCGCAGGGCTTTTTTTATGGAGAACCCGTAACCTTTTGTTATATTTGAATCCCCGCCATTCGCGGTTTTTAAATCTTGAAATGTCTGGTTGCAAATGTAACACTGAGTGCAGTCGAAGTGCAACCTAGACCTTATTAATTTTAAATCGAAATATCTTTAATATGAAATTACTGGAAGGAAAAACAGCAATCATCACTGGCGGTAGCCGCGGAATTGGAAAAGGAATAGTAGAAATTTTCGCCCAACACGGCGCCAATGTAGCTTTCACATATAGTTCCTCAGCAGACGCTGCAAATGCTTTGGCAGATGAAGTATCAAAAACTGGAGTGAAAGCAAAAGCATATAAAAGTGATGCGGCTTCTTATGACGAATCCCAAAAACTTGCAGAAGAGGTTTTAAAAGATTTCGGAAGTATCGATATCCTTGTGAATAACGCCGGAATCACTAAAGACAACCTTTTGATGCGTATTTCCGAAGAAGATTTTGATAAAGTAATTGAGGTAAACTTAAAGTCAGTTTTCAATATGACCAAAGCCGTACAGCGCGCTATGCTGAAACAACGCAAAGGTTCCATCATTAATATGAGTTCCGTTGTAGGCGTAAAAGGAAACGCTGGGCAAACAAATTACGCCGCTTCAAAAGCGGGGATTATTGGGTTTACAAAATCCGTTGCGCTGGAATTAGGTTCCCGTGACATACGCTGCAACGCCATCGCCCCAGGATTTATTGAAACCGAAATGACTGGAAAACTAGATGAAGCAACTGTACAAGGCTGGCGTGAAGCAATTCCATTAAAACGTGGCGGTTCACCCGAAGATATTGCAAACGCCTGTGTTTTCTTTGCCAGCGACCTTTCTGCCTATGTTACTGGCCAGGTGCTGAATGTTGATGGAGGAATGCTTACATAAAAAAGCGTGCAGTGTTCAGTGGCACTACACAGTAACCTGAAACCTGAAACTTTAAACTAGAAACCACGTCAGTGACCACAGAAACCATATTTTATATAATTATCGCCGGAGTAATATCTATTGCTTTGGCGGTTTTTATGTATGGCTACAAGTCAAAACAGAAGGGTTCGCTTCGCTGGATTTTTGGAGTGTTACGTTTTATTACACTTTTTTTCATTCTGCTTTTGCTTATCAACCCAAAATTCAAAAGTGAAACTTATACTATTGAAAAGCCGAAACTGCCTGTTCTGATTGACAATTCAACTTCGGTGGGGGAGTTGGGCCA
>JBBQUI010000084.1:0-12039 GCA_038212575.1 Flavobacteriales bacterium | reverse complement strand
AACTCTTCTTTTTTAGAATTTACAACTGTTAAACTCACCCCATTTACGGTTATTGATCCCTTTTCAACAGTGCTAAACTCAGAGTTTTTAAACACAAAAGTAAAAATCCAGCTTCCGTTTGCCTCTTCAATATTTTTACAGATGGCGGTTCCGTCAACATGGCCCTGAACAATATGGCCATCTAACCTTTCACCCAATTTCATAGCCCTTTCTAAATTTACTAAAGAACCTTTTTCTAAAGATTTAAGATTCGTTTTTTCCAATGTTTCCTTTATGGCGGTAACTATATAAGAGCCATTATTTACCTTAACGACAGTTAAACAAACCCCGTTGTGTGAAACACTTTGATCAATTTTGAGCTCTTCTGACAATGGACTCTTAATTTCTATGTGAAGATTTTCTCCCTCTTTTTTAAGTTGTGTTATTTCTCCAAGGGTTTCGATAATTCCTGTAAACATCGCAGTATTTAGTTACATTTGTATTGCAAAAATAAGAATTAAAAAAGCGAAACATAATGAGTAGAGAGGATAATATAATTGTTGGTATTTCAATAGGCGACATTAATGGAATTGGAAGCGAAATAATTCTTAAAACATTTGAAGATGCTCGAATGCTAGAATTTTGCACTCCAGTTATTTTTGCCTCTGTAAAACTTATGTCTTTTTTCAAAAAACAATATGAAACAGATATTAATTTCCACGGAATTGATAAAATTGAAGATGTAGTGCCAAAAAAAATAAATGTTCTGAATGTTTGGAAAGAACACGTAGATGTTAATTTTGGTGAAGAAAACCAGACAGGGGGGGAATATGCAATAAAATCTTTAAAAGCAGCAGTTTCATCATTAAAGGAAAATAAAATTGACGTTTTGGTCACTGCGCCTATAAACAAATCAAATGTTCAATCTGAAAGTTTCAATTTTCCAGGACATACAGATTATTTAGCACAGGAATTAGAAGGCGAAAGCTTGATGCTTCTGATTTCTGAAGATCTGCGTGTAGGATTATTGACAGATCACGTAGCTGTCAAAGACGTAGTAAAAAACATCACAAGAGAAAGAATAGATAAAAAAATAAATACCATTTATCACACACTCATTGAAGATTTCGGGATAGAAAGACCAAAAATTGCCGTTTTGGGAATTAATCCACATAATGGAGACAATGGTGTTATTGGCGATGAAGACGACACCATTTTACGTCCAGCTTTGGACAATATTCGGAAAAACGGAAAAATAGTTTTAGGGCCTTATGCAGCAGATAGTTTTTTCGGCTCTGGCAATTATAAAAATTTTGATGCCATTATTGCTTCTTATCATGATCAAGGATTAATACCCTTCAAAACTCTTGCATTTGGTAAAGGCGTAAATTTTACCGCGGGCCTCAACCGCATTCGCACTTCACCCGATCACGGTACTGCTTTTGATTTAGCAGGAAAAAATGAAGCAAAATTTGAATCATTTCGCGAAGCGGTTTTTAGCGCTATTTCCATCTTTAAAACCCGCGAGGGATACAAGGAAATTTCTGAAAACCCACTTCAAGCTACCCGCAAAAAAGCCTTCTCAAAAAAGAAATAGAAAAACTAATTGCTATTAAAATATTTTTTTATCTTTGCACCCGCCTTATCCGTAAGGTTAAGGTCTTAAATAGGTGTGAAAATGAAGGATTTGAAAGAGTTTACTATCCCTTTCGTAGGGCTGAAATTAGGAAAACACCAGTTTAACTTTGAATTAAAAAAAGCGTTCTTTGAGCATTTTGAGTATGACGAATTTAATGACGCTGCCATTAATCTCGATGTACTGCTGGAAAAAATGAGCACATTGCTTGAATTTACATTAACCTTTAACGGGATAGTAAATGTTGCATGTGATACTACAAATGAACCCTTTAATCAAGAGATTTCAGGGGCATATAAATTTGTAGTAAAATTTGGTGATGAATTTAATGATGAAAATGAAGATTTAATCATTTTATCTCACGGAAGTTATGAAGTAAATATTCAGCAATACATTTATGAATCTATTGTGCTGGCAATGCCTTCACGAAGAATTCATCCCGGGATAAAAGACGGAACATTAAAAAGCGAAATACTCGATAAACTTAAAGAATTAAGTCCAAAAGCGATAGATGAAGAAGAAACGCCAGAAGACGATAAAACAGATCCCCGATGGGATTCATTAAAAAAACTATTAACGGATAAATAATAAATAGCGATGGCACATCCTAAGAGAAAAATCTCGAAAACAAGAAGAGATAAGAGAAGAACGCATTATAAATCTACTGCCCCTACAATTGCAATAGACCCAACAACTGGAGAGTCACATCTTTTCCATAGAGCACACTGGCACGAAGGAAAAATGTACTACCGTGGTCAGGTTGTCATTGATGCAACTGAGCAAGTAGACGCATCATCATATAATTTTTAGTATAAAACTCTCACCATACCGTGAGGGTTTTTTTGTTTTTTAACTTTGCAAAAAGTCAAAAACAACTTATTTAGTGCCGAATTTCAAGTAAAATTTAGTAATTTTCACTCTTTTTAAAAGATTTTTGGTCTTTTTTGTGAATTTTTAATTCAGCTTTATGAATACTATCACGGCAGCTATAACCGCTGTAGGGAGTTACGTTCCAGATTACGTTCTCTCGAACAAAGTTCTGGAAACAATGGTAGATACCAACGACGAGTGGATTACCTCAAGAACCGGAATTAAGGAAAGGAGAATACTAAAAGACAAAGACAAAGGTACCTCCTATCTTGCTATCCAAGCTGCAAAAGACCTTCTTCAAAAAAGCAATACAGACCCAGCTGAAATTGATATGGTTATAATGGCAACGGCGACGCCAGATATGCCAGTAGCAGCAACAGGCGTTTACGTGGCTACACAAATAGGAGCCGTAAACGCTTTTTCATATGATTTGGTTGCAGCCTGTTCCAGTTTTCTCTTTGGAATGTCAACAGCAGCCCGTTATATTGAATCCGGAAAATATAAAAAAGTACTTCTTATAGGCGCAGATAAAATGTCGTCAATCATTGACTATACTGACAGAACCACCTGTATCATTTTTGGTGACGGTGGCGGTGCTGTTTTATTTGAGCCAAATACCGAAGGTTTGGGTGTAAAAGATGAATATTTACGTACCGACGGTGTTGGAAGACCTTTCTTAAAAATTGATGCAGGCGGGTCATTGCTCCCTGCGTCTATTGAAACAGTAAACAATAAACAACATTATGTTTTTCAGGAAGGAAAAACTGTCTTCAAATTCGCAGTTTCCAATATGGCAGATGTGTGCATAAAAGTAATGCAACGCAACAATTTATCTGCTGAAGATGTAAATTGGCTTGTGCCGCATCAAGCCAATAAACGGATTATTGATGCAGCCGCTTCGCGAATGAAACTTCCCGAAGAAAAAGTAATGATGAACATCTACAAATACGGCAACACAACTTCTGCAACTTTGCCACTGTGTTTGGCCGATTATGAAAAACAATTAAAAAAAGGAGATAACTTGATATTTTCTTCCTTCGGTGGAGGATTTACTTGGGGCGCCGTTTACTTGAAATGGGCCTACGATTCAAAATAATTTTTTAACCAACCCAAAAGATTAATACGTGTAATATGGATTTAAAAGACATTCAAAACTTGATCAAGTTTGTGGCAAAAAGTGGTGCCAGCGAAGTAAAACTTGAAACGGAAGACATAAAGATCACCATCAGAACTGGTTCTGAAGATGGTAGAGGCGAAACAACATACATTCAGCAAATACCTGCAATGTCACAACCGCAGATGCAAATGCAGCCTCAAACTGCTGCACCTCAGCAATCCGCTCCTTCAACTGAAGCTGCTTCTGACGCAGCGGATTCTAAATTGATAACTATCAAGTCACCAATTATCGGTACTTTTTACAGAAAATCTTCTCCAGATAAACCCGTTTTTGTTGAGGTTGGGGATAATATAAGTACAGGCGATGTGCTTTGTGTGATTGAGGCAATGAAACTTTTCAACGAAATTGAAAGTGAAGTTTCTGGAAAAATTGTAAAGGTTTTGGTTGACGATTCTTCTCCTGTAGAATTTGACCAACCCTTATTTTTAGTAGATCCATCATAAATATAAACTCCAAATCACAAATTCCAAATTCCAAACACATTGGGATTTGTTATTTGTTATTTGTTATTTAAGAAACGTTATGTTTAAAAAGATATTGATTGCAAATAGGGGCGAAATTGCACTGCGAATTATCCGTACCTGCAAAGAGATGGGTATAAAAACCGTAGCCGTTTACTCAACCGCAGATGCAGAAAGCCTCCATGTTCGCTTTGCAGATGAAGCAGTTTGTATTGGTCCCCCACCAAGCAACTTGAGCTACCTAAAAATGTCAAACATTATTGCCGCTGCAGAAATCACCAATGCAGACGCAATTCACCCAGGCTACGGATTTCTTTCCGAAAACGCCAAATTTTCAAAAATTTGTCAAGAGCACGGTATAAAATTTATTGGTGCTTCCCCAGAAATGATTGAGCGCATGGGCGATAAAGCATCTGCAAAGGCCACAATGAGGGCAGCCGGAGTACCGACCGTTCCTGGAAGCGAAGGCATTATCGAGTCCTACGAAAAATGTGAGAAGCTGGCTGAAGAAGTAGGCTATCCCGTAATGTTGAAAGCCACCGCGGGTGGCGGTGGAAAGGGCATGCGCGCCGTTTGGAAAAAAGACGAACTTAAAAAAGCTTGGGAAAGTGCCCGGCAGGAAGCTTCTGCAGCCTTCGGAAATGATGGAATGTATATGGAAAAGCTCATTGAAGAGCCACGCCATATTGAAATTCAAATCGTGGGCGATAGTACCGGAAGAGCTTGCCATTTAAGTGAACGAGACTGTTCCATTCAACGTCGCCACCAAAAACTTACAGAAGAAACGCCAAGCCCTTTTATGACGAAAAAACTTCGTAACGATATGGGTCTTGCTGCTGTAAAAGCTGCTGAATTCATTAATTACGAAGGCGCTGGAACCATAGAATTTTTGGTGGACAAACACCGAAACTTCTATTTTATGGAGATGAATACGCGTATACAAGTGGAACATCCAATTACCGAGCAGGTAATTGATTACGATCTTATACGCGAACAAATTTTAGTTGCGGCGGGAGTTCCTATTTCAGGAAAAAATTATACACCACAGTTACACGCCATAGAATGCAGAATAAACGCTGAAGATCCTTATAATGACTTCCGTCCTTCACCTGGAAAAATTACCGTTCTTCATGCGCCGGGAGGCCACGGAGTTCGTTTGGACACACACGTTTACGCAGGATACACAATTCCCCCGAACTACGATTCAATGATTGCCAAGCTAATTACAACCGCACAAACGCGCGAAGAAGCCATTAGCAAAATGAAACGCGCTTTAGACGAATTTGTGATTGAAGGTGTAAAGACCACAATACCGTTCCATCGTCAGTTGATGGACGAACCGGACTATGTTGCAGGTAATTATACTACGGCGTTTATGAACACCTTTAAAATGAACGAACCTGAGGAGGAATAAAATTTAAAATTCCAAAAATCAAGCATCAAATTCCAAAAAACAAAACATTGGAATTTGGTGCTTTTTATATAAAATCACATTTAAATGTTGGAAATTCTCCGCCGCGGCGGACTAAGGGGGATGTTTTCCTAAGTATATTTGCTCATTAATACAAATGAAATGAATCTCTCATACTGGGAATATAAAACCTGGCTTTCAAACATTGATTTTGCTGTAATTGGCAGCGGAATCGTTGGGTTGAACTGTGCACTTTCGCTTCGGAAGAAATACCCCAAAAGTAAAATTGTTGTGTTTGAACGCGGAATACTTCCCAGCGGAGCAAGTACTAAAAATGCTGGATTTGCCTGCTTCGGAAGTATTTCTGAAATACTAGAAGATTTAAAAACCCATTCCGAAGAAGAGGTTGTCCAACTTGTGAAAAACAGGGTTGAAGGCTTAAAATTACTTCGATATACTTTGGGAGATCAGCAACTTGATTACAAAGAGTACGGTGGTTACGAACTTTTCATAAAGGAAGACACCGAACTTTTGGAAACCTGCAAATCAAAGATTGAATACGTAAATGAATTGCTGAAACCTGTTTTCAATACTGAAGTATTTTCAGAAAAAGAGAATCAATTTGGCTTTAAAAATATTGAAAAAAAGCTTATTTATAGCAAGTTTGAAGGCCAGATTGACACCGGCAAAATGATGCTCGGCCTCATCAAAAAAGCTTCGGAAGAAAACATTTTAATTTTGAATTCTTCGGAAATCACAAACATTTCTGACAATGGTAAATCTGTTTCACTTCAAATAAATTCATCGGAAGATATTTCAGTTAAAAAAGTCTTTATCGCCACCAATGGCTTTGCGAAGCAATTTTTAAGTGAAGATGTAAAGCCTGCCAGAGCACAGGTTTTGGTTATAAAACCAATTGAAAATCTTCAAATAAAAGGAACATTTCATTTGGACAAAGGCTATTATTATTTCAGAAATATTGAAAACAGAATTCTATTTGGTGGTGGCCGAAACCTCGATTTTGAAACCGAAGAAACCACCGAAATGGTATTAACACAATTAGTACAAAACAAGTTGGAGGATTTACTTAAAACCGTAATTTTACCCACACAGCCTTTTGAAATCGAACATCGCTGGAGCGGCATTATGGGAATTGGAAAACAGAAAAAACCAATTATAAAAGCCGTTTCAGAAAATGTTTTTTGTGGGGTTAGACTTGGCGGAATGGGCGTTGCAATTGGCAGTTCAATCGGTAAACAACTTGCAGAATTCGGTTAAAAACTCTGTGACCTCTGTGTCTCTGTGGTAATATTCCACCACGGAGGCACAGAGAACACAGAGAACACAGAGAAAATAAAGATTTATGGTAAAAAAAATATTTAAATTTCTATTCAAATTTTTTCTGTGGTTTATTGGTCTTACGGTTTTGTGGGTGCTTATCTACAAATTCGTTCCCGTGCCTTACACGCCATTGATGGCTATTCGCTCCATTGAAGGAAATGAAAAATATGAAACTCGCCACGATTGGGTTCCAATTGAGGAAATTTCTCCTTATTTACAGTTAGCTGTTATTTGTGCCGAAGACCAAACCTTTTTAAGCCATAGCGGTTTTGATCGTGAAGCCATAGAAAAGGCTTTGGAAAATAACGAAAAAGGAAAGAAACTGCGGGGCGGAAGCACTATTTCACAACAAACCGCAAAAAATGCCTTTTTATGGCCTGGCCGCACTTGGTTTCGAAAAGGGATGGAAGCGTATTTTACACTTTTAATTGAAACGCTTTGGAGCAAAGAACGCATTTTGGAAGTGTATTTAAACAGTGTAGAAATGGGCGATGGCGTTTTTGGCGCCGAAGCAGCTTCGCAATATTGGTTTAAAAGATCTGCTAAAAATCTTCGGGCTGAAAATGCCGCCGCGATTGCAGCAATTTTGCCCAGTCCGCAGCGGTATAAAGCTAATCCGTCAGGACCTTATGTTGCACGACGCACGCAGTGGATTGTTCGCCAAATGCGTTATTACGGCCCCTTTATTTTGGAAAAACAGGAGCCAAAGGAAATTAAAAAGAAAAAGAAAAAATGATCGCAGTAGAACTTAAAACTGAATTGCTGCAACACTGCCAAAAACAGGTTGACAACCGATATTCCAAAATAAAACAGACTATCACCGATATTGAAGAATCACTATTGGAAGAGTCTAAAAGTAGCAGTGGCGACAAGCACGAAACTGGAAGGGCGATGCTACAGATAGATCGTGAAAATACGGGTAAACAGCTAAACGAAATAGAAAAAAGCGTTCAGCTTCTCAAAAAGATTGATGTTAACGCTACCTCAGATTATGCGCGTTTGGGGAGTTTGGTTTATACCGATAGATTTACTTATTTCATCAGCCTTTCCATCGGCACTGTTCCAATTGGAAAAACAGATTACTTGTGCGTTGCCTTAAATTCGCCGGTTGGCTTGCTTATTTCCGGAAAAATGAAAGGTGATGAGTTTAATCTTAATGGAAATGTCTATAAAATCACGAACGTGAAGTAAACCTATTAAAACTGCATTTCCCGCAAAAGCTTCGGCATTTTTTTGCTCATTGCCACCATCCATTTTAATTGTTCGCGCACCAAATGTGCTTCTTCAATTTTTAAATGAAAATCATCTTCTTTTGGTTTGCCATCTTCATAAAAGGTTATTTTCTTTCCAAAAGTAGCCTCAAAAATGTCTTCGGAATCTGGGTCACTTTTTTCTACTTCTGAAGAAATACCTTCCTTTAAAACGTTTTCAGCCTCCAAAAGATTTTGAACAATTTTGGAAGAAACCTTATTGAAATTTTCCGATGCTGGGGTAGTAGGGTTGTTTAAAATATAAGTACTCAATGACGCCAGCGAAGATAAAAAAGTATGGTTCAGCATTGCAATTTCATAAAACTTGTCCAAGTTTTTCTGCTTCGATTTTGGTTCCTGCGTCATCCGTTGAAAAGCTGCGCTGAGGTCAGACATTTCCAAAAAAGCTTTTTTCCGCGCCACTTTATATTGGGACGGAATGTCTCCCTTTTTGTTATAAAAACCGATGATTTCTTCCAAATAAACCCTATTCGCCTTAATGGTTTCAAGCAACGTTTTTTGCATACTTTGAACTTCCCAAGCGGGCCAAAGCAGTAAATTTCCTAAAGTTGCCAGTCCCGCGCCAATTAGCGTATCCGTTACTCGATATTGAATTACATTAAAAATATCAGGCCGCAAAAGCGCATAGATAAAAACCACACTTAGCGTTATAAATGTGGCTGCGGCCTTGTAATTTCGCTGCACCATAGAAAAGGCAATAACAAGCGAAACGATTGCCAAAATGCCGTAAACCGTCGTGTTTTGCGTGAGTAAAACAATGCCAACCGCCAGTGCACCGCCGATTAATGTTCCAATGGTTCGTTCTTTTGAACGGGTTTTGGTGAGGCCGAAAGTTGGCCGCATAATTACGATTAACGTAAGCAAAATCCAATACGGATTTTGTACTGAAAAAAACATTCCCACGCCGTAACCAATCATTGTCATCGCTCCGAGCCGAAGGGAATGTTTAAAAATAGAGGAGCGCATGTTGAAATTTTCAATCAAAACTTCAAAGTCATAATTCTGTTTCGTTAAAAATCTTCTTGCATCTTCTTTTTTCAACAATGAAATCTCGCGCTGGGCGGGATTCTTCAAAAGCCATTCAATTTTTTCAATCTTCTTTATTTGCTCCTTTTGATATTTGTAAAGATTTTTCAGCATAACGAAATTTTCATCGAAGACTTCATTTTCATCGGAAGTGAATCCTGTAATTCCTTGTTTAATTCTTTGCTGGAATTCTTCAATTTTGTTGCTATTTCGAAGTTTTTTGGGAGTGGAAAGATTTGCGGCAATTGCATTCAGCCGATTGCTCATTGCAAAAAGAAGCTCTTGAAAATCTTTCAACTGTTCGTTTTTCTGCGCAAAAAGTTCGTCCGTTTTTGAATAGTTCACCGGGTTTGCCATTGCCAGTTCCAGCATATCAACCAATTGAACAAATATTAACATTCGCTTTCCTTCGTATTCAGATTTACCGGAACCGGTTCGGCTGGAAATCAAAATATCGCGCAAGGTTTCGTGGGTTGCGGTGAGTTCGGTTTGGATGTTTAGCAATTTTTTTAGAAGCTCTGTGCGGTCATTTGTTTCGGCAACCAATTCGCCTCTTGTTCTTAAATAATCGGATGTAAGTTTTAATGTTTTGGAAAGATAATATTCCGTGGGCGCTTTCGGAAAAATAAAATGCCTGAGCAGGGAAAGTGCCGCATACCAAAGTCCGCCAATGCCAATAAGTAGCATTCTTTCATAAGGTTCTATTCCTCCAGAAACATTTGAAAAACTGAGCACCAATGCCAAAAGCCCAGAAAAGCTTATTAGCGATGCCCGAAATCCATAAATGGCGAGATAGGAAATACAGAACATTAAAATACCCAAAATGGGAAATAATAACCATAGCGAAAGATGCAAATAACCACCAACCAAACTCACTATCATTGCCAATGAAGTAGCAAACAAAATACCCGTGATTTTATGCCGAATGCTTCCGCTAACATCGCTGGGCGAAGCTAGCAGGGCGCCAACGGTAATTGTTATGCCAATGGTGAGTGCGCCCAATTTGACCCCAAAAATTATTGGAACCGTAAGTGCAATTCCCAAAAGTATCGCTTTTGAGAAGTCAGTGCTATTAAAGTATTCAGAAAGGTCTTTAAAGGTTGTGGCTATTATGTTTTTTGAAGATTTCAAAAGCAATTGGTTTCAGAAGCCGCAAAGATATTGCACACAAAAGCGAAGTTCGTTAATCTTTTCAGAAATGTAACTCTGTTATACTTTTATTAAATAAATATGTGCGTTTGGGCAGTTGCGTTTTTATGTTTTAAATTTATGAAACTGAAATAAAAAATAGTACCGATGAACAAAGTGATTCTGCTAAAAAATCGCCCAGAAGGCAAACCTTCGCTTAAAGATTTCGAATTCACCGAAGAAGAAAAACCGCAACCAAAAGACGGTGAACTATTGCTTAAAACAAAATACGTTTCCGTTGATCCGTATCTGCGCGGAAGGATGCGTGATGAAAAATCATACATTGCACCTTTTGAAGCTGGAAAGCCATTGGAATCTGGTATAATTGCTGAGGTTGTGGAATCAAACAACAAGAATTTTCAAAAAGGTGATTTTGTAAACGGAATGCTTCAGTGGAAACAATTTCAAACATCAAAAGGCAATGGATTGAATAAAGTGGTTGATGAAAAAGCGCCGCTGAAAGCCTATTTGGGTATTTTGGGATTAACAGGAATTACTGCTTATTTGGGCTTGAAAAAAATAGGAAAACTTGAAAAAGGTGAAACACTTTTAGTTTCCGGTGCCGCTGGCGCAGTGGGAAGCGTAGTTGGTCAAATAGGAAAAATAAAGGGTTGTCGCGTAGTTGGAATTGCTGGCAGCGAAGAAAAAATTGATAGAATACAAGAGAAGTTTGGGTTTGATGCAGGCATCAACTATAAAACCACAGACAATATGAAAAAGGCCATAGCCGAAGCCTGTCCCGATGGGGTTGATGTTTATTTTGATAATGTGGGCGGTGAAATTCTTGACGCCGCTTTAGCCAATATGAACAAATACGGCAGGATTATAAATTGTGGTGCTATTTCACTTTATAACAAAACAGAAACGCCAACTGGACCGCGTGTTGAAACCACACTTATCAAAAAAAGTATTTTGATGCAAGGATTTACGGTTCGTGATTTTGTAAAAGATTTCGGTCCGGCCCAAAAGCGATTGATGCAATGGATGGAAGAAGATAAACTTACCTATATGGAAACGGTAGTGGAAGGTTTTGAAAATATTCCACAGGCGTTTATTGATTTGTTTGATGGAAAAAACAAAGGAAAAATGATTGTTGTGGTTTAATCTTTTTTTGAAAATTTTAAATAAAAAGTTTCGCCATTTTTCAAAGGAAATGAGTTGTTTAAAAATATCATTTTCCCATTAAAATCTGCTTCAACCAAAAAATGTGTTCCTTTAAAATAGCACCTTTTTATCGTCACCTCAAGTTGTGTTTTTTCTTCAGAAATTTTTAGCTGATGCGGGAAAATGATGATATTCTCAGAAGTTTCTTCGGAAGTAAAAAGATTTTTGGGAAGCAGATTCGCTTCGCCAAAAAACCCAGCTTGATATTCCGTTGAAATATTTTTGTAAATAAATTCCGGTGTACCGAACATTTCCCCAGTCCCGTTTTTTAGCATTAAAATTTGATCTGAAAATGCCAAAGCTTCTTCACTGTCGTGGGTTGCGGTGATACAGCTGATGTTTTTTTCTTTCAGATAATTAAAGATTGTGCGCTGTAATTTATTTTTTCTAAAAACATCAATATTGCTGAATGGTTCATCCAATAAGAGTATTTCAGGCTCGTTTGCCAAAGCTTTCGCCAAAGCTACACGCTGTTTTTGTCCACCGCTGAGGTTTTTTACCATTGTGTTTTTGAA
>JBBQUI010000083.1:0-12086 GCA_038212575.1 Flavobacteriales bacterium | reverse complement strand
TCACAGGAAATAAAAAATAGGCTTGCAAAAGTTGAATCCCAAAAAGAAATAGATTTACGAGATAAAGAAATTGAAGTAAACCAACTTAAACTTGAAACCCAAAAGAAACAATTGTTTTATTTGATTGGTAGTCTTGCACTTTTGGCAACGATCGGGGGTTTGCTTTTCTACCAAAGCAGAACCCGAAAAAAAACAAACAACATCTTACTCAATCTTAACAAAGAACTTGATGAAAGCAACAAAGTGAAGGCGCGTTTTTTCGGAATTTTGAACCACGATTTGCGCAGCCCTGTTTCCAATCTGATTCATTTTTTGCACTTGAAAAGTGAAAATCCAGAGTTGTTTTCCGAAGAAAATAGAGCAAGACTTGAGCTGAAAACAATTTCCGCCGCAGAAAACCTTTTGGTTTCTATGGAAGATATTTTGCTATGGAGCAAAGGGCAGATGGAAAATTTTAAACCTCAATTCAAAAATGTTGCGATAGATGAATTGTTTATGGATGTATCCAAACATTTTTCCAGTGAGGACAACGTGACAATACGATATGAAAATCCTGAAAGCCTACATTTTAAAACCGATGAGAATTATCTAAAAACCATTATGCGCAACTTAACCTGAAACGCAATAAAAGTAATG
The DNA here is from genome assembly GCA_038212575.1 of Flavobacteriales bacterium. GTDB lineage: Bacteria > Bacteroidota > Bacteroidia > Flavobacteriales > Flavobacteriaceae > Aequorivita. The sequence goes on along the minus strand of JBBQUI010000083.1, from coordinate 11,450 downwards.
GTTGATACCAAAGACCCTTTAATTGTATGGAATGCAAAAAAAGAAAACGGCAAATCACAACTATCAATAACCGACAACGGCCCAGGCGGTAGCGTTGAAAAATTTAAGGCGCTTTATGACGATACTGAAGTTGTAGGTATAAAAACGGGGCTGGGACTTCATTTAATTCGCGATTTAGCAAAAGCGATTCATTGCGAAATTGAGATAATTATAGAAGAAAGAAAAGGGACAACGATTATCTTAAATTTTGATTAATCGCCTGAATATAAAGGTAGCAGTTCCTCCCTTTCGGGGAGGTTAGGAGGGGCTTTTCCATTTAATGTTGCACCCAATACTTGGTTTTTGATCTTCTCGCTGGGGATTGTTGTTGAGTATAAGATCCATGGCTTCACGTAGATCGCGTCCGTTCACCGGAATTCCATTTCCAGGGCGGGAATTGTCTAATTGTCCGCGATACACAAGCTCTAATTCTTCATCAAAAAGATAGAAATCTGGAGTGCACGCCGCATCGAACGCTTTTGCCACTTCTTGGGTTTCATCAAATAAATAAGGAAAAGGATAGTTGTGTTTTCTTGCAGTACGCCACATTTCCGCTGGAGAATCTTCGGGATAGTTTATCACATCATTACTATTAATAGCTACAAATCCAAAACCAGTAACGCGATAATCGTTGCACACGCGCACAAGTTCTTCATTCACATGCTTCACGAAAGGGCAGTGATTACATATAAACATGACCACAGTACCTTTTTTACCTCGAATGTGTTTTAGTGAAACAGGGTTGTTGGTAACTGAATCAATAAGTGTAAAATCGGGCGCTTTGGTTCCCAATGGAAGCATTTTGGATTCTGTTCTAGCCATTTTCTTCTTTTCTATATTTGTTATAAACTATGGTCTAAAGTTACAATTTTTGAGTCGTTATATAATTAATGAATTTTATAGTAATTATGTTATTGAGTTATTTTTTCTAAACTCCTCAGCTCCTCAGCTCCTCAGCTCCTCAGCTCCTCAGCTCCTCAGCTCCTCAGCTCCTCAGCTCCTCAGCTCCTCAGCTCCTCAACTCCTCAACTCATCGACTTTTCCTAAAGAATTTATAAAACTTTGCCGTTGCAGAATATCTCCATTAACTTTAAGAATTAAAACCAACTATTATGAAAAACTCATATTCATCACTATCCGTGGCCATTGAAGACTTACAAAACCACGGTTTCACGGAAGATTTCAATCTCGTGGGAGAAGGCATAGAATCTAAAAATCTTAAAAAGCAATGGAATGCCGGCGAACTGGACGTCATTAAGTTTTATCGCTTTGAAGGAATGACCGACCCGGGCGACAATACCATTCTTTTTTTGATTGAAACCCAAGATGGGAGAAAAGGTCTGCTTGTTGATGCTTATGGTGCCGACCAAGGCGAAATTTCTCCTGAAATGATAAAAAAACTCACCATCCATCATGATGAATAAGCTGTCGTGGCAAGATTTTGAAAAGGTGGAAATGCGGGTGGGAACCATTCTTGAAGCCAACGATTTTCCTGAAGCTCGAAACCCTTCCTATCAACTTTTAATAGATTTTGGAAGTGAAATTGGACAGCGAAAAACTTCAGCGCAAATAACTACACAGTATTCAAGAGAGGAACTGATAGGAAAACAAGTGGTTGCAGTAGTTAATTTTCCGAAGAAACAAATCGCAAATTTTATGAGCGAATGTCTTGTTTTGGCCGCTGTGGAAGGGAAAAACGTAACGCTTTTACAGCCTGGAAAAGAAGTGGAGAATGGATTAAGAATATTATAATTAAAAACTTTTTTTGATACCTTCGCCGAACTAAACCTGACCGCTATGAAAAAGTATTTGCTTTTTATATTGCTTCCATTACTGCTAAATTCCTGTAAAAATAATTCAGAAGCACAGCAATCCGAAACTGAAACCGTTGGAGAGAATTTCGAAAAAATTGACCAACTGCAATGGCTTTTAGGAACTTGGATCAATGAATCGGGAGAAGAGTTTTCGCAAGAAACTTGGTCGAGAGAAAATGAAAGTAGCTTTACGGCTTTTAGTTTTACGCAGGTAGGAAAAGAAACCGTTTTTGCTGAAACTATGGCGCTTGAACAAAAAGGAGAAAATTTGTTTTTGGCTGTGGTAACAGTCAATCAAAACAATGAAAATCCTGTTACTTTTAAAATGGTTTCTTCGGAAAACGGACAGTTCACTTTCGAAAATAAAGACCACGATTTTCCTGAACGTATTACCTATTCAAATCCTGTTAAAGACTCTCTCCATGCTTGGATTGAAGGAACGGACAATGGTGAAGCCAAAAAAGTTGATTTCTATTTTTCAAGAAAGAATTGATAATTAAGTATCCGCATCCAAAGTATCGGTAACCACATAATAGCGCGGATCTTCCACTGAATCTTCTATAATAGTTTCAAATTCCGGGTTCCATTTTAAAAGAAGCGATTTACAATCCGGGCTGAGGTGGGTGAGTTTCACTTGCTTTCCGCTATCAATGTATTTATTGGCGATATTCCGCACTGCTTCAACCCCAGAATGGTCCGAAATTTTAGATTCTATAAAATCTATTTCTATAGAATTTGGATCATCCGAAACATCGAATTTGCTGTTAAAAGCTGTTGTGGAACCAAAAAATAAGGGTCCCCAAATCTCATAAACCTTCGTGCCGTCTTCTTTAATTCTTTTGCGTGCGCGAATCATCGTAGCACTTTTCCAAGCAAAAACAAGAGCGCTCATAATTACGCCAACTAGCACTGCAATTGCCAAATCCTGCCAAACGGTAACTGCAGAAACTGTAATTAAAACAATTGCATCTGCCAAAGGGATTTTGTGAAGAATCCTAAAACTACTCCAAGCAAAGGTGCCTATAACCACCATAAACATTACACCCACCAGAGCTGCTATAGGAATTTGTTCAATTAAAGGCGCGCCGAAAAGCACAAAACATAACAGAGCGATTGCTGCCGTAGCTCCGGACAGCCTGCCGCGACCACCAGAACTTACATTGATAATAGATTGCCCGATCATTGCGCAACCACCCATTCCGCCGAAAAATCCGTTTAAAATATTTGCGCCTCCTTGCGCAACACATTCACGATTACCGCTGCCTCGGGTTTCGGTCATTTCGTCAATTAGATTCAGCGTCATCAATGATTCAATCAAACCAACTGCGGCCAATAAAAATCCTGTTGAAATTATTATATCCCAATGACCACTTAAAGTATCAATAAATCCAAAAATCTGTGTTTGAAAAACGGGGAGTGAGCCTTTTAGACCACTTCCACCGCCATCGCGGATAAAAGAACCAACGGTGCTAACGTCGAGATTTCCAAAAATGGTAATCGCCGCAACAACAACAATGGCAATAAGCGCAGCGGGAATTTTCTTTGTTAGTTTTGGCAATCCAAACATAATGCCCATTGTAAGCCCTACGAGTATGAGCATAATCCACAAATCTGCTCCGGTGAGCCATTGTGGAACAGTACCGCGACTTTCTTTAAAAAGTCCTAATTGTGAAAGAAAAATTACGATTGCCAACCCGTTTACAAACCCCATCATAACTGGATGCGGAATAAGCCGAACAAATTTCCCTAGCTTAAAGACCCCTGCCATAATTTGAATGGCGCCAACAAACAAAAGTGTTATAAAAAGCCATTGCAGGCCAAGATATTCAACGGGTTCGGCCAATGTTAATCCAACTTCGTTTCCTTTTTGAATCAAATGCACCATTACCACCGCCATTGCGCCCGTGGCTCCAGAAATCATTCCAGGACGACCGCCGAACAGCGCAGTTATAAGTCCCATAATGAACGCTCCGTAAAGCCCTACCAAAGGATCAATACCCGCCACGAAAGAAAAGGCAACCGCCTCTGGTATTAAAGCCAATGCTACCGTTAATCCTGAAAGGATATCGTTTTTTGGGTTTTGGGTAAAGTTCTTGATTGTCTTTGCTAACATCTTGTCAATTTAAAAAAGCGGCAAATATAGGGTTTTCTTTTTTTTGACTCCAATAGTCAGATTTATTCGTTTCACCAACAAGTCTTACTTACTTTTAGAGGTTCTGATTTCCTTAAAAATTTTCCAGGACCCCAATTTTAATATAGCCGTAGCACACAACAATCCCGAAAGCATAGCGCCAGCAACGCCAACAAGTGTAATATCTTGCCCAGCTAAAAAAAGTCCTTTTATTTTTGTTTTCGGCCTTAAAAATGGAAGGGTAAACCGTTCCGGTGTATGTGCCAATCCATAGATTTCGCCGCTTTTATAATTGGTAAAATTTTCTGTGGAAAGCGGGGTTGAAACTTCAGAAGCCACAATGGTTCGTTCAATTTGAGGAAAAAATTTAAAAAGAATTTTTAAAGTTTCGATTTCAAAATTCTTTTTCAGTTTTAGATATTCATCGCCGCGTTTCATCCAATTGGTGTCTTTATAATTTTCAAACCAATCCATATTTCCCACAGAAATAGCTTGAATAGTTGCCGTTCCGGGATTTTTGGTTTCCCAATTTGGATCTTTTGCGGACGGGAAGGAGATATATGCAAAATTTTCGGGAGCTTTTTTCAATGTAGCTTCTTCAAAAATTTTATCGATGCAGTCGTGTTTGTAATACCATAAATTGTGCTTTGGAAGATTTAACGCTTCACTGGATTGGTTCAAACCCAAATACAAACAGATATGTGCACTTGCTGGCTGCACAGTTTTTAAATTGAAATCACAAACTTTCCGATCTGTTTCCGAAAGTAAATAATTAAAAGTATTGTTTACGCCTACGTTGCTGATCACACTTTTGCAAGGGATGAATTTTTCACCGAGTTGGATTCCTTTAACCTGATTGTTTTCCGTGACAATTTTAGTAACGTCAGCATTTATAAAAATCTTTCCGCCGTATGCTGTAAAAACTTCGAGGGTTTTTTCACAAATCTGGTCGGCGCCGCCAATAGGGTAGTAGCCGCCTTCCAAAAAATGCCCGATTACCATTGCGTGCGCCCCGAAACTGCTGTTCTTTGGTGACAATCCGTAATTGCCACATTGTGCACAAAGCACGGCTATCAAGCGTTCGTTTTTTGTTATTTCACTTAAAACATCCCAAGTGGTTTTTTGTGAAAATTTTGAATATCGTTTTCTTAAAATCCAACCAACAGATTTACTGAACCAAGGTTCAAATACTTTCTCAAAATAGAAAGCATTGGCGCGCTTGTTGCTTTTTTTAATGAGTTTCAAATAAGAATCAATTGCATTTTCTTCTTTAGGAAAATAGTTTATGAGCTGTTTTCTGAAGTTTTCTTTTCCAGCTTTGAATTTATATTCGGCGCCGTCAATATTTGCAACATCATAAACTTCGCCCATAGACTCCCATTCCAGTTTTCCATTAGTCAAAAAGTCGAAGAAACCACGAAGCGAAGAATCTTCTGCCATATTACCAACGTAATGAACCCCAACATCCCATTGAAACCCATTCTTTCTTTTGAAGCTGTGTGTGAAACCACCGGGAACGTAATGCCTTTCAAAAATGGCAACCTTTTTTCCGGCTTTCGCAAGCCAAGTAGCGACAGTGAGTCCGCCCATTCCACTGCCAATCACAATATGGTCCAGCCCTGAAAAATCTAGATTTGGTTTATAGGGTTGGTATAATTTTTTTACCATTGAAAGAATTTGTGGGTGTGGATTTCAGAAACGAAAAATAAGCAAAGTAACTGAGCTTACGATAGTTCGGAAAATAAAAAAACCGGCAGCGGTTTTGCCCGTGCCGGTTTTGTGTTTTAAAATTGAAATTTAAATATCGTCAAATTCTATATCTGTGAAACTGCTGGTGTCTGTTTCGCCATTTTCTGAAGTTGTTTCGGCAGCTTGTGGCATTTCGTCCGTTTCTTTTTTGTAATCTTTTTGGTGGCGTTCGCTTATTACTTCTTCGCCTTTTTCATCGATTACATAGTTTATCATTTCATCCAAAGTGTCTTTAAACTCACTGAAATCCTCTTTGTAAAGATAAATTTTGTGTTTTTTGTAATGGTAGGAACCATCATCGTTTGTAAATTTTTTGCTCTCTGTAATGGTAAGGTAAAAATCCCCTGCCTTTGTGGACCTTACATCAAAAAAGTAGGTGCGTCTTCCGGCGCGCATAACTTTTGAAAAAATCTCTTCTTGCTCCATCGTATATTGGTCACTCATAATTTTTTGGTTTTTGCTAACGTTTAGCCAAAAATCCAAAAAAAATCCAAACCAACCAAAGTAAATTTACATTTCTTTTTCCAAAAGCTGTTTTGCGTAGAGTTCCTTGTAATAGCCTTCGGTATTTACCAATTCATTGTGGGTACCCTGCTGTATGATTTTTCCTTCTTCCAAAACAATAATTTTAGTGGCATTTTTTGCGGAAGAAACACGATGGCTAACGATGATAGTTGTTTTTTCTTTCGAAATTTTATTGAGATTTTGAAGTATTTCTTCCTCAGTTTCAGTATCTACGGCTGAAAGACAATCGTCAAACAACAAGATTTGTGGGTCTTTGATAATTGCGCGTGCAATGGAAACCCGTTGCTTTTGCCCACCGCTCAAAGTGATTCCGCGTTCGCCCAAAATAGTATTATATCCTTTAGTGAAGCCGATGATGTTTTTATGGACGGCGGCATTTTTTGCGGCTTCTATTACTTCTTCTTCGGAAGCCTTTTCCTTTCCGAAACGAATATTGTTACTAAGGGTATCGCTAAAAAGGAAAGCATCCTGCGGCACATAACCAATGCTGTCGCGCAGATCTCCAAGGTTTAGATTTCTAATTGCTGTATCGTCAATTTTCAACATTCCTTCTTCAACATCGTAGAGTCTTCCAATCAATTCAAGAATGGTAGATTTCCCAGAACCCGTGTTTCCCACAATTGCCAAGGTTTCGCCTGGTTTTACTGTGAAGGAAACATTTTTAAGAGCCGTGATTCCTGTATCTGGGTACGTAAAAGTGAGATTGTTGAATTGAATATTTCCATCCACCGGCGTGCTTTCTTCCACCAAATTTTGAATGGAAGGTTCGGTTTCCAAAAATTCGTTGATACGTTTCTGTGAAGCTTCGGCCTGCTGCACCATGGAAGTTACCCAACCCACAACGGCAACGGGCCAGGTGAGCATGTTTACATAAATCAAAAATTCTACAATGGTTCCAAATTCCGCAATTTGCCCGCTTATATAGCGCGTGCCTCCAATGTAAATAACCAAAATATTACTCACGCCAATCAAAAGCATCATCAACGGAAAAAACAAGGCTTGGACTTTTGCCAAATCTATATTTTTCACTTTGCTGCCTTCGGCAAGTTCTTCAAAATTTGTATTAGTTCGAGGCTCAATTCCGTAAGCTTTTATCACTGCGATTCCACTAAAACTTTCCTGCGTAAAGGTTGTAAGTTTTGAAAGGTATTGCTGCACAATAGTGGTTCGGTGGTTTATAAGCACACTCAATCTATAGATGGCGATGGAAAGAATGGGCAATGGCGCAATGGCGTATAAAGTTAAAGTAGGTGCTTTGTAAAACATATAGCTTACTACCACGATAAAAAGTGTAACCGTAGTGATACTATACATCAACGCTGGCCCAACATACATTCGCACTTTCGATACATCTTCGCTGATGCGATTCATCAAATCGCCTGTGCGGTTTTGCTTGTAGAAACCCAAGGAGAGTTTTTCGTAATGTTGAAAAATTTCGTTTTTAAGATCATATTCCACATAACGGGAAACCACGATAAATGTCTGCCGCATCATAAAAGTGAAAAACGCAGAAAGCAATGCAGCACCCAAAAGGAGTAAAATATTAATGAGCAATTCGTGCTTCACAATAGCAATGTCGGCTATTTCCCCGTTCATATATTGTTTTACCGCAGTTACCGAGTCGCCCACTTTCATAGGCACTACCAGTTTGAAAGCCGTTGCAATGATGGTTATGAAAACGCCCAATAACAGTCGCCCCCTGTATTTTATGAAATATTTATTTAGGTATTTTAATTCTTTCATTTACTCTGTTGGGTTATTGAGTTTTGAGGTTATTGAGTTATTAGGTTAATTAAACATACTATCTAAATAACCTCAAAACTTAGTAACCCGATAACTTTTTTAATATTCTTAAATTAACAGACGATGTTTTGTGAGATTGACAACAAAAAGTTACTTTTGCACCGCCTTTTTAGAGGATGAACAAAATAATTAAAAGCTATGATAACTGAGGTAATCAATACAAACGAACTTCACAAAATGGACCCAGTTTTTGGGCAACTTTCTTTTGACAATCACGAACAAATCGTTTTTTGCAACGACAAAGATACTGGTTTAAAAGCAATAATTGGTATCCACAATACTGTATTGGGACCAGCTTTGGGCGGAACAAGAATGTGGAATTACGCAAGTGAATGGGAAGCATTGAACGACGTACTTCGCCTGTCGCGCGGAATGACTTATAAAAGCGCAATCACAGGGTTAAACCTTGGTGGAGGAAAAGCTGTATTGATTGGTGATGCAAAAACACAGAAAACGCCTGAGCTTATGCTAAAGTTTGGCGAGTTCGTTCATTCTTTGGGTGGAAAATATATTACTGCGGAAGATGTGGGAATGGCAACCTCTGATATGGATTTGGTTAGAACGGTTACACCATACGTTACAGGTATTTCAGAATCAAAGGGTGGTGCAGGCAATCCCTCTCCAATCACCGCTTACGGTGTTTTTATGGGAATGAAAGCCGCTGCAAAATACACTTTCGGAAGCGATGTGCTTGAGGATAAAGTTGTTTTTGTACAAGGAATTGGAAACGTAGGCGAAGCTTTGGTTGAAAACTTAAGCAATGAAGGCGCCAAAGTTTATATTTCAGACATCAACCAAGACCGTTTGGAAGAAGTTCGCGACAAATATAGCGTCGAGATTTACGGCGGAAACAACCTTTACGCTGAAAAAATGGACATTTATGCTCCGTGTGCTTTGGGCGCAACCATAAATGATTTCACCATCAATAAATTGAACACAAAAATAATTGCCGGGGCGGCAAACAACCAGTTGGCAGAAGAGCAGAAGCACGGAAAGATGCTTCGCGAAAGAGGAATTGTTTACGCTCCAGATTTCTTGATAAATGCAGGTGGAATTATAAACGTTTACGCTGAACTTGAAAATTATGATCGAAAGGAAATAATGCGCAAGACCGAAAATATTTATAATACTACTCTTGAAATATTGAAAAAAGCTGAATTGGAAAATATTACAACCCATCAAGCAGCGTTTAATGTGGCCCAAGCCAGAATTGATGCAAGAAAAAGCGAAAAATAAGTTTCGGTTTTCTTAAAACACTATCTTTGCTGCGCACAGGAAATTTCTTGTGCGTTGTTAGTGAAACTCCATTTTATTTTAAAATGAATAGTTGAACTAATCCCGCTGAATAGCGGGATCTTATTATAAATAAAACCGAAGCTTCATAGTTCTTTCAAAAATATATGCTTACAAGAAGACATATCCGAGTAAAAGTTTTGCAGTCCGTTTACGCCTACAACCAGCGTGAAAACCCGAATATTGATTCACAGGAAAAATTTCTGCTGCACAGTATAGACCAGATGCAGGACCTCTATTTATTAATGTTGCAGCTTCTTTTGGCGCTTCAGCAACAAGCAGATAGTTTTCTCACAAAGTCCCAAAAAAAACATCTTGCCACGGCTTTGGAAAAAGACCCCAGCCGCACTTTTGTGGAAAATAAGTTGTTGCAGGTAATTGCCAACAACTCTACTTTTTCTGATATAATGAAAAAGAAAAAACTCAATTATTGGGTTCTTGATGGCGAATACGTAAGCATAATTTTTAATGAATTGCGAGAATTGGCTTGGTACGATGAATATCTTTCAAAAAAAGAAACTACCTATAAAGAAGACCAAAATTTTGTAATTAAAGTTTTTAAGGAAGTAGTTGCTCCCAATGACAAACTTTATGAATATTTGGAAGACAAGCGCCTAACATGGATTGACGATTTTCCGATAGTGAACACTGCCATTGTTAAAATGCTGGGTAAGCTTTCAGAAAAAAATGCTTCGGCGCTTTTGGTTCCCGATCTTTATAAAAATGATGAAGACCGCGAATATGCACTGCAACTTTTCAGAAAAGTGATTCTTAATGAAGACAAACTGAACGCCCAAATAGAAGGCAAGACCCCAAACTGGGACCAAGATCGCATCGCTGATGTAGATTTGATTATTTTGAAAATGGGCATTGCTGAATTTTTATATTTTCCTTCCATTCCTGTTAGGGCAACAATCAACGAATACTTAGAAGTTTCCAAAGAATATTCAACCCCAAAAAGCAGCATCTTCGTTAACGGAATTTTGGATAAAATTGTGAAAGAATTTTCAGAAAATGGCAAACTGAATAAAATTGGACGAGGGCTTCAATAAAAGCAAAAAAATACATACTTTTGGCGTGCTAAAAACATAAAAATTATAAATACCATGAAAAAATCAGTTTTAATAGTAGCAATACTATCTGTTTTCGCCTTTTCTTCTTGTAAAGACAATGCTGCAGACAAAGTAAACGAGGAAAATGTTGCCACTGCCGCAGACCGCGATGCAGAATCTGGTAAATTCCCAACAATCACTTTTGAAGAAAGCCAGTTCGATTTCGGAACTATTGACCAAGGAACAAATGTAGAACACGTCTTTAAATTCAAAAACACGGGCGAAGCTCCTTTGATGATCGTAAATGCAAAAAGTAGCTGTGGTTGCACAATCCCAGAATACACTAAAGAACCAATTGCTCCAGGTGATTCAGGTGAATTATTGGTGAAATTCAACGGAAGTGGTCAAAACCAAGTAAGCAAAACAGTAACTCTTACAACCAATACCAAGGCTGGAACCGAAACTTTAACCATTAAAGCTTTCGTAACTCCTAAAGCCGGTGGTGTTGTCGCTCCAGTAAAAACCCCAACATCCAAATAATTAATTTTTTGGATCACTAAAAATTGCTATGGAACAAATACAAAGTTTTTTACCTATAATATTATTATTTTTGGTAATGTATCTTTTCTTGATACGTCCCCAAATGAAAAAAGCCAAACAGGAAAAACAGTTTGCCGCCCAACTTAAAAAAGGCGATAAAGTAATTACCACTGGCGGATTGCACGGTAAAGTACTAGAGCTTAATGATGATGGAACCTGTATTATTGAATGCGGTGCCGGAAAAATAAAGTTTGAAAGGTCTGCCATTTCTATGGAAAGAACAGCAAAACTTAACGCTCCTTTGATAGAGAAGAAATAGTAAATTGTTCCTTTTTAAATAAAAACTCCCTCACTATGTTTTAAATAGTTGAGGGAGTTTTCTTTGTTATTTGTTCCTTCGACTGCGCTAAGGACGACAAAATTGGAATTGATTTTTTATTCTTCTTCCTTTTTAAATTTTGAAAGATCCTGTGCGGTAATTTGGGCAATGTTTACTATGACTTC
>JBBQUI010000082.1:0-12154 GCA_038212575.1 Flavobacteriales bacterium | reverse complement strand
TCCAAATCCTTCGGGATGCGGCCTTTATTTGAAAACATTTCCTTCGGAATAAACGAGGGACAAAAAATAGGCTTCGTTGCCAAAAACGGAACCGGGAAAACCTCCCTTCTAAATATAATCGCAGGAAACGACAAAGCCGATACCGGAAACGTTGTTTCCCGGAAAGGCTTAAAAATTGCCTATCTGCCACAGGAACCAGATTTGGATCCGAAACTTACTGTGGAAGAGACCATTTTTTCTTCTGACAATCCAATCCTGAAAATAATTGAGGCCTACGAACACGCAATTGAAAATCCCGACGATTCAGAAACTTATCACAAAGCTTTCGACGCCATGGACGCCAATCACGCTTGGGATTTCGAAACTCGCTACAAGCAGATTCTGTTCAAACTGAAAATGGAAGATCTGCACGCAAAGGTTTCCACGCTCAGCGGCGGACAGAAAAAACGTCTTGCTTTGGCAAACGCTTTGCTCACCACGCCAGATTTGTTGATAATGGATGAGCCCACCAACCATTTGGACCTCGAAATGATTGAGTGGCTGGAAAACCTTTTCGCAAAAGAAAATTTCACGCTGTTTATGGTTACGCACGACCGTTATTTTTTGGAACGCGTGTGCAATGAAATTGTGGAATTGGACGAAGGAATTCTTTACAGTTATAAAGGAAACTACAGTTATTACCTCGAGAAACGCGACGCTCGCATAGAAAACGAAGCCACTGAAACGGGAAAGGCGAAACAACTTTTCAAAAAAGAACTGGAATGGATGCGCCGCCAACCCAAAGCCAGAACCACCAAAAGCAAAAGCCGAATTGACGATTTCCACGAAATAAAAGACCGCGCCAGCAAGCGCCGAAACGACCACGAAGTGCAATTGGAACTGAATATGGAACGTATGGGCACCAAAGTGGTGGAACTCCACAAAATATCAAAATCCTTTGGCGATAAAATGCTTTTGGATAAGTTTGAATACAACTTTAACCGCGGCGAACGTGTGGGGATTATCGGAAAAAATGGAACAGGTAAATCCACTTTTTTAAATATTTTAACCGGAGCCTTAAAACCCGATTCCGGGAAAGTAATTGTTGGAGATACAGTTCGATTTGGGTATTACACTCAAGATGGGATCAATATAAAAGATGGACAAAAAGTGATTGACGTAATCCGCGAATACGGCGATTATATTCCGCTGAAAAAAGGAAGGCAGATTTCAGCCTCGCAGCTTTTGGAGCGTTTTCTTTTCGATCCAAAAAAGCAGTATGATTTTGTGGAAAAATTGAGCGGTGGCGAACGTAAACGTCTTTATTTATGTACCGTTTTAATAAAAAACCCAAACTTTTTGATTCTCGATGAGCCTACGAACGATTTGGACATTGTAACGCTAAACGTTTTGGAAAGTTTCCTTTTGGATTTTCCCGGCTGTCTTTTGGTAGTGAGTCACGACCGTTATTTTATGGACAAAATTGTGGACCACCTTTTTGTTTTCCGAGGAGATACGGAAGTTGAGGATTTCCCAGGGAACTATTCCGATTTTAGGGCTTATGAGGACAGTAATATTCAGGAAAAAAGAGATGCCAGCGAAGCAGCACCAAAGGCAAAGAAAGACTGGAAGCAAGATTCAAGCCCAGCAAAGTTGAATTATAACGAGCAAAAGGAATACAACAAATTGGAAAAGGAAATAGCGAATCTTGAAAAAAATCGTGAGGAACTTCAAAATAAATTTGCAACCGAAAATTGGGACGGCGCTGAAATTGACAAACAATCCATAAAGCTCCAGGAAATTATAGATAAAATTGAAACACAAACCGAGCGCTGGTTTGAGTTGTCGGCGAAAATGGTTGATGGTTGATGGTTGATGGTTGATGGTTGATGGTTGATGGTTGATGGTTGATGGTTGATGGTTGATGGTTGATGGTCGATGGAAAATTAAACTTTTCGCTTTTCGCTAATTCCTTTTCGCTTTTACTTTAAAATTTTAACTTTAAGCTTTTAACCTTAAATGATTCACCAATCAAAAAGCTACATAAAATTCATTCGCCTTTCCAAAAACAGGCACGGCGTGCATTCGCCTTTTGTATATGATTTGGTGACGAAATGTTTTAACGATAAAACAAAATATCCCGAATATGATATTTTAAAATCTTACAGAAAAGCTTTGCGAAGTGATGCTTCAATGATTGAAATGAAGGATTTCGGGCAAGGCTCAAGAGTTTTTAAAGGCAATGCCCGGAAAGTTTCTGCTGTTGTCAAAAACGCGGGGATGAAAAAGAAGCGGCAAAAATTGCTCTTCCGTTTGGCTTCCTATTTTAAAAGTGAAAATATTTTGGAATTAGGTACTTCACTTGGATTGGGAACGGTCGCACTTTCGGTTTCAAATGAATTTACCGCTATACACACCGTGGAAGGTTGCCCAAATACATTAAGAAAAGCACAACAATATTTTGAGAAATTCAACTTGCACAATATTGAAATCCATCAAAAAACCTTCAATGAGTTTCTTTCGGAATCCAAAGACCTTTGGACAGAGAAATACGATCTAATCTTCATCGACGGCGATCACAATGGCGAGCGGACATTGGGATATTTCAACTCACTTTTAAAAAATGTACACAACAATTCCATACTAATTTTTGACGATATTTATTGGAGCAAGGATATGACAGCGGCTTGGCAGCAAATAATTGCAAATGAAAATGTAACGGTTAGCATCGATACTTTTCAATGGGGAATAGTTTTTTTTAGAAAGGAACAGCCAAAGGAGCATTTTGTAATTCGGGTTGGTTGATGGAAGTTGGAAGTTGGATGTTGGAAGTTGGAAGTTGGAAGTTGGAAGTTGGAAGTTGGAAGTTGGAAATTGGAAATTGGAAGTTGGAAATTAAAATTTGGGATTCGGGATTTGGGATTGTGAATTTGGAATTTGGAATTTTTGGGATTTGTTGAGTCTATTCAGAGTCTATTCACTTTAAACTTTGAACTTTGAACTTAATCTGTAACAACCCACCTACCTTTGCGTCCTATTAAAGTATATTGAAAAAAGCCAATGAGTTTAGTAATTAAAATTCGAAATATTACCCGGGATTTTCCACTTGGGAACGAAATTGTAAAAGTTTTAATGGGAATTGATCTTGACATTGAGCGGGGTGAATACGTAGCGTTGATGGGTCCTTCCGGTTCGGGGAAATCTACGTTGATGAATCTTTTGGGATGTTTGGATACGCCCACTTCCGGCAGTTACGAACTAAACGGAAATGACGTTAGCAATATGACCGATGATGAACTGGCCGAAATCCGTAATAAAGAAATTGGTTTCGTTTTTCAAACTTTTAACCTTCTCCCGCGAACTACTGCACTCGAAAATGTGGCATTGCCAATGATTTATGCTGGTGCTTCAAAAAGTGACCGTACCGAACGTGCAAAACAAGTGTTGACAGATGTTGGCCTAGCCGATCGAATGGACCATAAACCCAATCAACTTTCTGGAGGGCAGCGCCAACGTGTAGCCATTGGCAGAGCTTTGGTAAACAAACCTTCCATCATTTTGGCCGATGAACCCACAGGAAACTTGGACTCGAAGACTTCGGAAGAAATAATGAAACTTTTCAATGACATTCATAAATCAGGCAACACAGTAATCCTCGTAACCCACGAAGAGGAAATTGCCAAAAATGCACATAGAATTATTCGGCTTCGGGATGGGGTTGTTGAGAGCGATACGAAGAAGGAAATGGTGAATTTGTAAACCTTGTTTCTTGTTTCTTGTTTCTTGTTTCTTTAATTAAAAAAAAGATATTTCTAATTTCGTATTTCATATTTCGTATTTCCCTTTATATCTTTGAAAAATGAATCTTGACCTTTCAAATCCAATTGTGCTAATAATCGGCGGAATTCTTCTTCTTGTTATTCTCTATTTTTGGAACAAACGCAACTCTAAAAATCAACGGCAACGTCGAAGTAAAAATTTCAGAAGCAATTATTACGAACGGAAAAAAGACCGGGAGAGGGAAAGTGGGCAGTAGTCAGTGGTCAGTGGTCAGTGGTTAGTGGTTAGTGGTTAGTGGTTAGTGGTTAGTGGTCAGTAAAAATATAAATTGATATTTTTCAACCTTCGCGTCTTTGCGTCTTTGCGAGCCTATTTTTAAAGTAGTTATTTGTAAATTTGAAAACCACAAACTCCAAACAATAAACCTCAAACCCATAATGAAAATATACACCAAAACCGGCGATGCAGGCACCACTGCCCTTTTCGGCGGCACTCGAGTTCCAAAGCACAATATTCGTATTGAAAGTTACGGCACTGTGGATGAGCTAAATTCACATCTCGGATTGATCCGCACTCAAAATATAGACCCGCATAGTAAAGAAATATTGGTTCATATTCAGGATAGACTATTTACGCTTGGGGCCATCTTGGCAACCGATCCGGCTAAGGCAAAACTGAAAAGCGGAAAAGAACGCTTAAATATTCCAAAAATTGAAAAAGAAGATATCGAACTTTTGGAAAAGGAGATGGATATGATGAACGACGCCCTGCCGCCAATGACACATTTCATTTTGCCCGGTGGAAATACAACCGTGTCATATTGTCACATTGCACGCACAGTCTGTCGTCGCGCTGAACGCAGAACCACGCTTTTAAATGAAAATGAGCCCATAGACGAACGGGTACTGATGTATTTAAACCGACTATCTGACTACCTATTTGTGCTGGCACGAAAGTTGTCCAAAGACACCAACGCGGAAGAGACGCAATGGATTCCGAAGAAGTTGAGTTAATGAGTTATTGGGTTATTGAGTTATTGAGTTATTGAGTTATTGAGTTATTGGGTTATTGGGTTATTGAGTTATTCGAAATAAACCAAAAAGTAACCAAATCTATACGTTTTGACTAAATAACCTATTAATAAATAACTTTATAACTAACTGATAATCAGTAAACAAAAAACGTTCTTTAAAATATAGCAGAAATAATTACGATTTTTCTTGACTTTTTGATCTAAAAAATTACTTTTGCAGAAAATTAAAACCTAAAGTGCTATGTACTGGACATTAGAATTAGCATCCTATTTGAGCGATGCACCTTGGCCCGCAACCAAAGACGAATTAATAGATTACGCGATCAGGACTGGTGCTCCACTGGAAGTGGTGGAAAACCTTCAGGCAATTGAAGACGAGGGCGACTCCTATGACTCTATCGAAGAAATCTGGGCAGATTACCCAACAGACGACGATTATCTCTGGAACGAGGATGAATATTAATCCCAAGATTTTGGGAAACAATTAAAAATAATATAAAAAGTCTCTTTTACGAGGCTTTTTTTTATTTAAAAAGTATTGAAGAAGATTAACCACGAATACACGCATCTTATATTTAATTATTCGTGTATTCGTGGAAAAAAATATTTTTTCAGAATAATTGCAACATTCTGTAAAACAAAACAATTGACAAAACAGTGCTGCCCGGCAACACTTCAAAATAAATTAACATCATGGGAATATTAGATAACGTAATAAAAGTTTTTGTAGGCGATAAATCAAAAAAGGATATAAGTATAATACAGCCGCTAGTAAACGAAGTAAAGAAACACGAAGAAGCAATTGAAAAACTCTCCAACGACCAGCTTCGGGCGAAGTCGGACTTCTTCAAAAAAGAAATAAAAGATGCCCAAAAAGATGTTCAGGACCAAATTGACGGTCTTGAAAAACAATCGGAAGACGAGCAGGACATCAACAAAAAAGAAGACTACTACAACCAGATTGACAAACTGAAGGACGATCGCTACGAAATTGAAAAAGTAACCCTTACCAAAATACTTCCCGAAGCCTTTGCCGTGATGAAAGAAACCGCAAAACGCTTTAAAAACAATGAAACCATTACCGTTACCGCAAGCCCATTCGACCGCGAAATTTCTGCCCACAAAGATTATGTTACCCTTGATGGTGATAAAGCCATTTGGCAAAACTCTTGGGATGCCGCTGGAAAACCCATCACTTGGGATATGGTCCATTACGACGTTCAGCTTATTGGTGGGGTTGCGCTCCATGAAGGAAAAGTAGCCGAAATGCATACTGGTGAAGGAAAAACCTTGGTTGCAACACTGCCAATGTACCTCAATGCTCTTGCCGGAAACGGAGTTCACCTTGTAACGGTGAACGATTATCTTGCAAAACGTGACAGCGCTTGGATGGCACCATTGTTCGAGTTTCACGGAATGACCGTTGACTGTATAGACAATCACCGCCCCAATTCCGAAGCGCGAAGAAAAGCCTATTTGGCTGATATTACTTATGGAACCAACAACGAATTCGGTTTTGATTATCTGCGTGATAATATGGCGCATGCCCCAAACGATCTTGTTCAGCGTCCACACCACTATGCCATTGTGGATGAGGTGGATTCGGTTTTGATTGATGATGCACGTACACCCTTGATTATTTCTGGTCCTGTGCCCGAAGGTGATCGTCACGAATTCAACGAACTGAAACCCAAAATCAACAATATAGTTGAAGTTCAGAAAAAATACTTAACTGGCGTTCTAGCAGAAGCCAAAAAACTTATAAAAGAGGGCGACCAAAAAGAAGGTGGCTTCCAATTATTACGTGTTTTCCGTGGTTTACCTAAAAACAAAGCACTGATAAAATATCTTTCCGAAGAAGGAGTAAAACAAATTCTTCAGAAAACCGAAAACCATTATATGAGCGACAACAACCGTGAAATGCCGAAGGTTGATGCCGAGCTCTATTTCGTTATTGACGAAAAAAACAACCAGATTGAACTTTCCGATAAAGGTGTAGATTTTCTTTCTGGCGAAGGCGATCCAGATTTCTTCGTAATGCCAGAAATTGGAACCGAAATAGCGGATATTGAAAAAAAGGGGCTTCCAATTGAAAAAGAAGTGGAACTAAAGGAAGAACTTTTCCGTGAATTCTCCGTGAAAAGTGAACGTATCCACACCATGAACCAGCTTTTGAAAGCATACACGCTTTTTGAAAAAGACGATCAGTATGTGGTGATGGAAAACAAAGTAATGATCGTTGATGAGCAAACCGGCCGTATTATGGACGGACGCCGTTACAGTGATGGACTTCACCAAGCAATTGAAGCAAAAGAGGATGTGAAAATCGAAGCTATGACCCAGACTTTTGCTACAATTACACTTCAGAATTACTTCCGTATGTACCGTAAACTTTCGGGGATGACGGGTACTGCCGTAACAGAGGCTGGCGAACTTTGGGAAATCTATAAATTGGATGTGGTTGAAATACCCACCAACCGCCCAATAGCACGCCACGACCGTGAAGACAAAATTTACAAAACCAAACGTGAAAAATATAACGCTGTTGGCGAAGAAGTAGTAGCACTTTCACAAGCAGGACGTCCTGTTTTGATTGGTACCACTTCCGTGGAAATTTCAGAATTGCTCAGCCGTATGTTGAGTATTCGAAACATTCCGCACAACGTTTTGAACGCAAAACTTCACAAACGCGAGGCAGATATTGTTGCCGAAGCAGGAAAGAGCGGAATCGTAACGATAGCCACCAACATGGCAGGTCGTGGTACGGATATTAAATTAAGCGAGGAAGTGAAAAAAGCTGGCGGACTAGCAATAGTTGGTACCGAGCGCCACGATTCGCGTCGCGTGGACAGGCAGTTGCGTGGTCGTAGTGGTCGTCAGGGAGATCCGGGAAGCTCACAGTTTTATGTTTCTTTGGAAGATAACTTGATGCGTCTTTTTGGAAGTGAGCGAATTGCGAAAATGATGGACAGAATGGGCTTAAAGGAAGGCGAAGTGATACAACACAGTATGATTTCAAAATCTATTGAGCGCGCGCAGAAAAAAGTGGAAGAGAATAACTTCGGAATCCGTAAGAGATTGCTTGAGTATGATGATGTAATGAACGCGCAACGTGAGGTAGTTTACAAACGTAGATATCACGCTTTGTTCGGCGACCGACTTCGTGTGGATATTGCAAATATGATTTATGACACTGCCGAAGTGATTGCCGAAAGCAACAAAATCGCGCAGGATTACAAAAACTTTGAGTTTGAGCTCATCCGTTTCTTCTCCATGAGCTCCCCTATTTCTGAAAAGGAATTTGATAAAATGGACAGCAAGGAGATTGCCGGAAAAGTTTATAAGGCAGCATACATTCACTATCAAGATAAAATGGCGCGCAACGCCGAAATGGCTTTTCCCGTAATCAAAAACGTTTACGAAACACAAAAGGACAAATACAAACGCATTCTTGTTCCTTTCACAGATGGTGTAAAAACATTGAACGTGGCCACCGATCTTGAAAAAGCTTACGAAACCGAAGGAAAACAATTGGTGAATGATTTTGAAAAGAACATCACGCTCGCCATTATTGACGATTCCTGGAAAACGCATCTTCGCAAAATGGATGAGTTGAAACAGTCTGTACAGCTTGCGGTACACGAGCAGAAAGATCCGTTGCTTATCTATAAGTTTGAAGCTTTTGAACTTTTTAAGGCAATGATTGAAAAGGTGAATAAAGATGTTCTATCTTTCCTTTTTAAAGGCGAATTGCCACAGGAAAACCAACAGCAGATTCAAGAAGCCCGCGAAGTAAGGCAGAAAGAAAAGCTGAGCGAGCAGAAAGACGAAATCCCCAATATGGATGAGCGTGCCGCACAATCGCGAGCTGCAGGAAACACACAGCCGCAGCGCCAACAAGTTACTGAAACTATAACACGCGAACGCCCAAAAATAAACCGCAACGACAAAGTAAAAATCAAAAACGTGATGAGCGGTGAAAATAGGGAGCTGAAATTTAAACAGGCAATTCCACTTTTGGATAAAGGAGATTGGGTGCTGGTGGATGAGTAAAATAAAAACTAAAAGTTAATTCTAAATCCGTAACAAAATGTTGCGGATTTTTTTTTTGCAATATTATTAAAGTATAATTTGGACTCATTAAACTCATTTTTTAAAACAGAAAATTTCACGAAAGTAAAATGTTAAAGTTTATATTGTAAGTCTTTGACTACAAATAGTTTCAGTTCTGGATATAGTTTTTGATTTTGGGAAACAAATTATTTTCGATATATTAAGAAAAATTGAACCCCAAACATATTAATATCAACAGATAATTTAAAACCCTTTTATGAAAATTCTACAAATTTTAAAATACGGCATAATGCTTCTACTATTTATATCAGCCAGTTGTAATAAAGATGATGATAATAAGAAAGATCAAGATTGCGTAAAGGAAGAAAACTTTTTTGAGGCGGAATTTAATGGTGAGACTATAGAACCTTATTATTTAGTTAGTGGCGCTACAAGTTTTTACACTTTAAATTACACAAGGTGTTTTGAAAGTGATACTAACTGGTCTTTATCAATTAGCACTGAAAATGACATTAGGCTATATTTATATTTAATTGATATTACTGAAACAGGAACCTATTCCGTAATAGCCGGTGATTTAAATCATACCCAAGCTCTTTGCTATAATGCTACGTCCATTTATTTGGTAGATGATGTAAACAATGTATATACTTACATAAGTACCGGAAATGGTCAAATTGAAATTACAGAGTATAATGCAGAAAGTGGAATCTTTGCTGGTACTTTTAGTTGTGAAATGGTAAGTACTACAAATTCTAGTGTAAAAAAAGTAATTACTGGAGAGTTTAATGTGAATAAATCAACATTAGACAATTTTGAAAAACCCTGCTGGCTATAATATGAGAAAGAGAGTATTTTTAAAATTGCTTATTATATGCACTATTATTGCAACAAGTTGCAACAAAGACGATGACAATAAAGATGATCAAGATTGTGTAAAGGAAGAAAACTATTTTGAAGCCCAATTTGATGGTGAGACTATAGAACCGCATTATGCACAAGGTGGGGGATTTGGTTTATATACATTATACCTACAAAGATGTTCTCCTAGCGATAATTCTTGGAAATTATCCGTAACTCAGGAAGATGATATTGCATTATATATAAATTTAATAGATATCAGCAATACAGGAAGTTATACTATTACAAATGGTAATCCAGATCATGTAGCAATAGATTGTGATGAAGTAACATCGATATATCTTTTCGATGAAACGACACATACCTATTCGTTCATTAGTTCCTCCAATGGAACCATTGAAATTACGGAGTACGACAGTGGTTATGGGATATTGGTGGGCACGTTTACGTGTGAAATGGTCAGTACGGTAGATCCTTCAATTAAGAAGACTATAACAGGAAACTTCAATATCAATAAATCTACTTTAGATAATACTAAAAAACCATGTTGGTTATGATTTAATAACTTGGAAAATAAACTGTAACGATAAAGTAACTATTAAGCACGTAATGAGCGGTGAAAACAAAGAGATGAAATTCAAACAAGCAATTCCTTTATTGGATAAAGGCGATTGGGTACTTGTGGATTAATAATATTTCCCTTTGCATTGAAACAAAATCCCGAAGTGAAACGCTTCGGGATTTTTTTATTCAAAAAAACTATCTTTAATTTGAAATAAAAAAATCATCAATGAAAAAAATATACATCGAATTCAAATGGGCAATAATTTTCAGCATTACATTGCTTTCGTGGATGCTTTTGGAGAAAACCTTGGGCTGGCACGAAGAACAAATTGAAAACCATTGGTGGCTAACCATGCTTTTTGCACCCTTTGCAATCTTAATGTATCTACTGGCAATGCGCGAAAAAAGAAGACGGGTCTATGGCGGCAAGATCACGTGGTTGCAAGGTTTTATTTCGGGAGTTATATTGAGTGTTTTTGCGGCGCTGCTTTCTCCTTTGGCACAATACATTACGCACCATTATATTACCCCGCAATATTTCAACAACGTGATAGAATATTCGGTAACCAATGATTTGATGACGCGCACCAAAGCGAACGAATATTTCAATATAAACAGTTATATGTGGCAGTCCGCCATAGGGGCATTGGGCTTTGGGTTAGTTACGGCCGCATTGGTAGCAGTTTTTGTCCGAAAAAAATAAAATAGATAGAACTGCCGAATTCTCCCGATTTCATGGTTAAAACCTGATAGAAATTTTATGTTTTATCGTTTTTCAATACACTCATAATGAACAAAATAATTATCGCCTGATAATTTTTTTCATAAATTAGCTTTGAAAATCAACCTTAAAAACCAAACCATTATGAAAAAACTAATTTTAGCAGGAGCAGTAATAGCTCTATGTTTCGTTTCCTGTAAAAATGAAACAAAAGAATCCATGGAAACCGACAATTCCATGGTAACCGACAGCACTGTCGCCGAAACCCCGGAAGCACCTATGGATTCCGTAGCGATGCAAAAAGCTTGGGAAGCATATATGACCCCAGGCGAACCGCACAAAATGTTAGCAGCAGAAGAAGGTTCCTGGAACAATGAAATGACATTTTGGATGGATCCCGATACTCCACCAGAAAAAGCAACTTCAACAGCCGACATTAAAATGATAATGGGCGGTCGTTACCAAGTGAGTAACTATAGTGGAAACATGATGGGGATGCCTTTTGAAGGGCGTGCAACCGTCGCTTATGATAATGCTACCGATGAATATATTTCAACGTGGATTGACAATATGGGCACGGGCTTGGGCGTAATGCGCGGGAAGTATGATGAGGCGAGCAAAGCCACCACTCTTAAAGGTTCCATGGTGGACCCCATGACGGGTAAAGAAAAGCAAGTGCGTGAAGTATATACCATTGTAGATGACAATACCCGCAAAATGGAAATGTTTGATTTAGGGCCAGATGGCAATGAGTATAAAAGCATGGAAATTTTGATGAAAAGAGCATAAACTTTCCAAAACAAAATTGAGTTTAAACCCAATCATTTTGATTGGGTTTAATTATTTATAAAGGTTGCCCAATAAGCTTCAATACTTCATAAAAATGTAACTTTGCAAAGCTTTAGTTTTTCTGAAATAAAAAAAAAGGTATGCGTTTTTTACTCACTATTTGGATTATGCTCTTTACAACCTTGGCAGTTTTTGCCCATGTCAATATGGCTATTCAAAATTTTTTTTCCAATGGTAATTGCTTTACAAAAATTGGATGCTAAATATCCACCATGCAAACCCCTATTCATTTTTTGGAAAGGGGTTTTAATTCTAAATTTTCCTGCAAGGTGTCATTGCGAGGCACGAAGCAA
>JBBQUI010000081.1:0-12218 GCA_038212575.1 Flavobacteriales bacterium | reverse complement strand
GGAACAATAAAATCATTTGGGCTGATAATAGTTTCCCGAACCAAGCTTCTCATACTCTCATTGGTTCTTAATCTTCGGTTTCTTCTTAATGGGTACATATTTATTTTAGATTTACGATATACGATATACGATATACGATATACGATTTTAGATTTTTAGATTTGTTAATCTAAAATCCTACATCCAAAATTAATTAATCCAATCTTTCGGGTTTCTCAAAACCTCAACAAGTTTCTCTTCCTCACTCCCCGCCTCTGGCTGATGGTCATATTTCCACTGAACAACTGGCGGCAAACTCATCAAAATACTTTCGATCCGTCCATTGGTTTTTAATCCGAAAAGCGTTCCCTTATCGTGTACTAAATTAAACTCAACGTAGCGGCCACGGCGTATTTCTTGCCAAGTTCTGTTTTCTTCAGTATAAGGAAGTTCCTTCCTTTTTTGAACAATTGGAAGGTAACAATCCAAAAAACTATCCCCAACTTCTGTTACGAAATTATACCAATCCTGCATTGTCATCGTAGCTGTTTTTTTCAGATAGTCGAAAAACAACCCACCAATTCCGCGAGCTTCTTCACGATGCGCATTCCAGAAATATTCATCGCAACGCTTTTTGTAGGTTTCATAAAATCCTTCCTTGTGTTTGTCGCAAGCGGTTTTACAAACTTGATGAAAATGTTTCGCATCTTCCCCAAACAGATAATATGGCGTTAGATCTTGCCCACCGCCGAACCAACTATCTACAACATTTCCTTCGGAATCATACATTTCAAAATAGCGCCAGTTTGCGTGTACCGTTGGCACCATCGGACTTTTTGGGTGAAGCACCAAGCTGAGGCCGCAGGCAAAGAAATCGGCATCTTTCACGCCAAAATATGTTTGCATACTCTCCGGTAATTTCCCAAAAACCTCGCTGATGTTTACGCCGCCTTTTTCGAAAACTGCTCCGTTTTCAATCACTCTCGTTCGTCCGCCGCCGCCTTCTTCACGTATCCATTTATCTTCTTTGAATTTCGCTTTCCCATCAATTTCTTCCAAAGCAGAAGTGATTTCGTTTTGTAAATTCTTTATATATGCTAGAAATTGTTCTTTCATTATAATTTTTTCTGAACTGATTTGGCTTTTTCCAAAACCTTTAAAGTCTCAGTACTTGCAGCCGTCACCGAAAGTGGCAAAACCAATATAATTCCAACTACAGGAATCAAAAGCATCAACATAAAAACGATGCCGTTGCCAATTGCCAAACCTCTATTTCTACGTACAAATTGAATGCTTTCCGAATATTTATAATGCCTTTCCAAAGTGTAATCCATATTCCCAAAACCTGCATAATAGCTCTGCACCAAAAACAAAAGTACAGAAGAAATAATTCCAATCACAGGTATAAAACCTATCAAAATAATTGGAATGCTAAACAATAGTTCCATCACTAAATTCCGAACGTTTATACGAATTCCGCGCCAAAGCTGTTCTGCGTTTGAGGTATTTCTGTGTGAATGGTTTGTTCCGAAAAGATGCTTTTCAATCTTTTCCGAAACGGGACTCATAAACGGGGCGCTCAATGCCATCACAATATGTCGATAGAGAATGATTCCCAAAGCAATGATTATAAGCGCTCCAATAAAATCACTGATGGTTCTAAAAGTTTCCGAGCCCCATTCCCAAAACCAAATTTTTGAAATGAATGCTCCAAGATTATCACTTAGTCCCCAAGCTGTAAAGCCAATCAACACTGCAGTGAAAAAACTAATGGCCATAGGCACGACAAAGTATTTCCAAAGCCCAAGTTTGCTGATGAGCTTGAAGGTTCCCGCGTATGCTTTTATGGCTTTTATAATATTTTTGATCATTCTGACTTTCAAACCTGACAGGTTTCCACTTGTCCTCCAAAGCTTTTATCGCGTAGGGGGAAAACCTGTCAGGTTTTTTTACTCGTTTATATAAACTAAATTGTTTCCTAGTTTTTCAATTTCTCCAACATTTTCAATTTTTACGGCTTCCGAAGCATTTCTTTTCAGAAATGAAACAATTTCGGTTTCGTTATAATTTTTTATTTCTTCAAAAAAAACAATTCCCATTTTGTTGTTGTGCAAATCCATTGCTCGTTCCAAGGCTTCATTGGGCGAAAAATCTTCGTGCCAATCGGTAAACTTTTTTGCCCACATTTTTGCTTTTTCTTCGTTATTGCGCCATTTTAAACATCGCTTGATAATCAAAATAACCCAAAGTGCATGCCTAAAAGCGTTTGCCGGATTGCTTAAATGATGCCTGCTCCCATATTCTTTTTGCGCAATATCCATACAACGTCTTGTTGCAAAAACAGTAGGAAAAGCATAGATTGGATTCTTAAGGAACAACCAAAGCAACCCAAAAAGTTGTTTGAAATCAAGGTTTTTTAATATCCGCCAAAACATCTATTCTTGCTTATATTCCTTCACGGCCTCAATAAAAGCACCTGCATTTTCCAACGGAATGTTTGGCAAAATTCCATGGCCCAAGTTCACGATATATCTGTCTTTCCCAAATTCATCAATCATTTGTTTTACCATTTTTTTAATTTCTGAAGGAGGGCTGAAAAGTCGTGTTGGGTCAAAATTTCCTTGAAGGGTAATCTTTCCACCAGTTAAATAACGCGCGTTTTTAGGCGAACAAGTCCAATCCACACCCAATGCCGATGCGCCACTTTTTGCCATTGTGTCCAAGGCAAACCAGCAACCTTTTCCGAAAGCGATTACGTGGGTTTCATCTTTCAGCGCATCAATAATCTGCTGCATATATTTCCAACTGAATTCCTGATAATCGGTTGGAGAAAGCATCCCGCCCCAACTGTCAAAAATCTGTACGGCGTTTACGCCAGCTTTTACCTTTTCCTTTAAATATAAAATCGTCGTGTCAGTTATTTTCTGAAGCAGCTCGTGTGCGGCAACGGGCTGGGTGAAACAAAATTCCTTCGCTTTATCAAAGTTTTTTGAGCCTTGTCCCTGCACGCAATAACACAAAATGGTCCACGGACTTCCCGCAAAACCGATTAACGGAATTTCATCATTCAGTTTTTCTTTGGTCATTTTTATCGCTTCCATTACATAACCAAGGGTTTCGTGTATGTCCGGTACAATCACGCGTTTCAAATCTTTTGCGGAACGGATTGGATCGGGGAGCCACGGACCAATCCCGGGTTTCATTTCCACGTGAATGTTCATTGCCTGCGGAATTACCAATATATCGCTGAACAAAATTGCAGCATCCATTCCATATCTTCGGATTGGTTGTACGGTAATCTCACTTGCAAGTTCCGGCGTTTGGCAGCGAGTGAAAAAGTCGTATTTCGCTTTTATTTCCTGAAATTCCGGTAAATATCTTCCAGCTTGGCGCATCATCCAAACTGGCGGTCGTTCCACGGTTTCGCCGCGAAGGGCTTTTAGGAATAAATCGTTTTTAATCATAAGTTCTCGTTCCAAACCTGACAGGTTTTAAAAACCTGTCAGGTTTATTATTTTACATTTTTAATATTTTCACCGCTTTAGCAATTACGCTTTCAACAGTTGTAGCATTCGCAATTACCACGTTTTCTGTATATTTTTTTGCTTCCGAAGCGGTTGTTGTACCTATGCAAATTGCTTTCGTCATTCCCACGAAGACGGGAATCTCATCCTTTTCATTTCTATTTGCCTCACAAAAACTCTTTACACCGCTCGGACTAAAAAATAATATCGCATCAAACTGTCTTTCAAATTTCTTCGGGTTCAGCGTTGTTTTATAAACTTCAATTTCTTCAAAAAAAATATTATTCTCTTTCAATTTTGAAGGAATTTCATCGCTTCGAATGTTTCCGCAGAAAAAATGAAAGGAATCGTTTTTTTGATTTTTCGCCAAATAATTCGCCAATTCGGAAGCATATTGGGTCATTTTAATCACTTTTAAGCCGTTTTCTTCCAAAAGCGATTTGGTTTTTTCACCCACACAAAAGCAGTTCATAACTCCTAACTCATAACTCATAACTGCGTTTATCGCATTTTGGCTTGTAAAAATTACATTCTCAATAGTTGATGGAATTTCAAAGGGAATGAATTCTATTTTTATGGCGTTGTACTCCACTAAAGAAATTCCGGCATTTGTAATCAATCCTTTTTGGGAGGGACTTAACTTTTTTGTGGAAAGAATGGTTTTCATCCCATTTGATTTTTTATGGAACTCATCAGTTCTGAACCGCCATTGCTCAAAATAAATTTGGCACATTCCTTTCCGAAGCCTTTGTATTCTGACACCAAAACTTTTCTTTCAATTTCCAGTTTCGATTGGCCATCCAGAGAAAATAGACATCCCTTAAAAAGAATTTCATCCCCAATAATTTCTGCAAAAGCACCAATGGGCGCAGTACAACCGCCTTCCAAAGTTCGCAAAAATTCGCGTTCAATGTGCGTGCAGATTTCAGAAGTGGAATGATTCAATTTTGAAGTGGCTTCTTTGCTGAATTCATCATTTTCCAAAGCCACAATAACCATGGCCCCTTGTGCAGGTGCGGGGAGCATCCAGCTTAAATCGATATAATTTTCGGGTAATAAATTAATTCTTTGCAATCCCGCTTTGGCGAAAATGGCGCCTTGCCAATTGTTATCTTTCAATTTTTGAAGTCGTGTGTTTACGTTTCCGCGTAAATCCACCACTTTATGATTTGGATATCTGTGAAGCCATTGCGCTTGTCGGCGAAGGCTTCCCGTAGCTATCGTGCAGGGCTGTTCCCAATCAATTCCCTTTTTGTGAGGGGCGAATGGAGGTGTAACCAAAATATCTTCGGAAGAAGCACGTTCCAAAACCGCGGTCTGTACAATACCATTGGGCAAAAGTGTGGGCACATCTTTCATGCTGTGCACGGCGATATCCACGATTCCCGTTATCATTGCTACATCTAATGTTTTGGTGAAAATGCCCGTGATACCCATTTCGTAAAGCGGCTTGTCCAATACCAAATCGCCATCAGATTTTACGGGAACCAATTGTGTGGTGTATCCTAAATTTTCAAGTTTGGATTTTACAGTATTGGCTTGCCAAAGTGCAAGTTCACTGTCGCGGGTGCCAATGCGGATTGTCTTTTTCAAGATTAGGCAGTTTCAAGTTGAAAAACCCTTCTGATGAGTTCTATACTTTCGGCGGAGCCTTCTTCGCCTTTTAAATGGTTTGCGAAATGCGTAGTTATTTTTTGGATTAGGCGATCGCTTATTATTTCAGCCTGTTCCTCATTGAAGCCATTAATTTTTTTTCGTTGATTATCAATTTCTGCGGTTTTAATTTCGGCCAGTTTACTTTTTAAAGCTTTAATAGTAGGAGCAAATTTTCGGTTGTCGGCCCATTGGTTGAATTCCTTTTCAATTTCAGCAATAATTTTTTTCGCCAAAGGCAACTGTGCAGCGCGCTTTTCCAGTGTATGGTCTGTAACGGCAGAAAGGTGGTCCATGTGTACCAAGGTTACCAATTCATTTTCCAAAACATCTTCGGAAACATTTTTAGGTATGGAAAGATCCAAAATAAGTAATGGTCTTTTTAAATATAAAAGTTCTTTTGAAATGGTTGGCTGCTGAGCGCCAGTTGCAACAATCAACACATCTGCTTGGGCAATTTCGCTTTGGATATCGGCATAATCTTTCACGATCAAGTTGAATTTACCCGCAACTTTTTCAGCCTTTTCCTTTGTGCGGTTTATAAGGGTTATGTGATTGTTTTTGGTGTGCTTTATTAGGTTTTCGCAAGTATTTCTACCTATTTTTCCTGTTCCGAAAAGCAAAATATTTTTTTCAGAAATATAGGGAACGCGCGCCATAATATATTGTACAGCTGCAAAACTAACTGATGTAGCTCCCGAAGAAATATTAGTGTCATTTTTGATGCGCTTGCTGGCTTGAATGACCGCATTGGCAAGGCGCTCCATAAATGGATTGATAATGTCGTGCTTTTTTGACTCTCGGAAACCGTTGCGCAACTGACTGATAATTTCAAAATCACCCAATATTTGGCTATCCAGCCCAGTTCCTACGTTGAATAGATGCGAAACCGCATCGTGATTTTTATAAATATAGGCTACTTTTTCAAACTCCTCAACAGTGCCGTTGGTGTGCTCACAAAGTAATTTTATAAGTTGGTAGGGATGCTGCGCAAAACCGTAGAGTTCGGTGCGGTTGCAGGTAGAAATAACAGTAAGTGATGGGATTCTTTCTGCTTTGGCCTGCAAAAGGATATTCTCTTTTGCGGTATCATCGATACTGAAGTGGCCACGGATTTCGGCATCAGCTTTTTTGTAGTTTAGACCGATGGCGTAAAAATTGCCTTCGAGAGATTCCCCAGAATATGTTTTCAAATTTTCCATATAAAACAGGAGCAAATGTAAGCGCATTGTTTTTTAAAAAATAACGCAAGCGGTATCTTTTATGTCGATGCCTGTTAAAAATGACCAAAATATGACATTTATCATACTTTAAGCCCTAAATTCGCGGTTTCCAAACAAACTTAATGTAAATTTATTTAGAACTATTCTAAATAAAATCATTTTAAAAACGATATGGATTTTCAAAAAAATGTCGCTCAAAGTTTTTATGAAGAGACCACCATTTCGCCTGGTTTTTTTATCTTGAAATTTAATAACGAAACTGATGAAAATCAAACTTTTATGCGGGAAGTAAGCTCCACTTTCATCCAGTTTCATTTCTGTATAAAAGGTTCGGCATTGTTGCTTTTTAATGATGGAAATTATAGCTTGCCAATAAAGGAAGAAAACTCGCTCTTACTCTACAATCCACAGCGCGATTTGCCAATAAATTTGGTGCTTGAAAAGCATTCTTGGGTGCTATCGGTTCTATTGCCAATCAATAAATTTCACGGGCTTTTTTCGACAGAGGCAGATTACATTACTTTTTTAAATAAGGAAAACAAAGACCGAAAGTATTATAAAGATGGACGTATTTCACCTTCTATGGCTATTGTGCTAAACCAATTGATGAATTATAACCTAAACCCAACAATTAAACCACTCTATTTTAAGGCGAAGGCTTATGAGTTGCTGAGTTTATATTTTAACAGACCTGCAGATGCAGATGTAGAACAATGCCCTTTTTTGGCAGATGAGGAAAACGTTTCGAAAATAAAAAAGGCGAAGCAGATTATTATTGCTAGAATGGCCGAACCACCAACACTCCAACAGCTGGCGGACGAAATAAACCTACCTCTAAACAAACTGAAAGAAGGTTTTAAGCAAATTTATGGCGACTCGGTTTTCAGTTTTTTGTTTGATTATAAAATGGAAGTGGCGCGCCAGCTTCTCGCCACAGGTTCCCATAACGTGAATGAAGTTGGTTTGAAAGTGGGCTACAGCACTGCCAGCCATTTTATTGCTGCCTTTAAAAAAAGGTTTGGCACTACACCCAAAAAGTTTTTGATGGGGTTGAATGCATAAAAAAACAAAATAGTTTCATTGTTTTTAAATACCGACCTTTTTGAGCATTGTGTTTTAAAAAAAGTAATTTTGCTTAAAATTTTTCCACTATGAAAGGAGTCCTCCTTGTAAATCTCGGTTCGCCGGACAGTACCAAACCAAAAGATGTAAAAAAATACCTCGATGAATTTTTGATGGACCCGCGAGTAATCGATGTTCCGTTTTGGTTCCGCTCGTTTTTGGTGCGGGGAATTATTTTGAACACTCGTCCAAAAAAATCGGCGGCGGCATATCAAAAGATTTGGTGGAACGAAGGTTCGCCATTGATTGTGATTTCAGAACGGCTTCAGAAAAAAATTCAGGAGAAAACAACCATTCCCATTGCTTTAGCAATGCGCTACGGAAGTATGACACTTAAAAAAGGCTTGCAGGAATTGGTTGACCAAGGTGTTGATGAAATTTTGACAATTCCGTTGTATCCTCAATTTGCAATGGCAACTACAGAAACAATTGATGTGAAGGTTGAGGAACTTAAAAACGAATTTTTTCCACAGCTACAAATCACTTCGCTTCCAGCATTTTACAACAAACAGGAATACATTGAAGTGCTTTCAAAAAGCATTTCAGAAAAAATTGAAAATCTGGAATACGAACATCTTTTATTCAGCTATCACGGCGTTCCGGAAAGACACATCCATAAAAGAGACATCACAAAAGAGCATTGTAAAATTGACGGAAGCTGCTGCATAACAGATTCGCCCGCCCACCAATTTTGCTACCGTCACCAATGTTTAAAAGTAACTGCTTTAGTTGCAAAAAAGTTGAATTTAAAACCTGGAACCTTTTCAACTTCCTTTCAATCGCGCTTAGGTTTTGATCCGTGGCTGAAACCACCAACAGACAGAACAATCGAGCGCATGGGGCTAAATGGAATTAAAAAAATGGCCATTGTTACCCCGGCTTTTGTAAGTGATTGTTTGGAGACTTTGGAAGAAATTGCGATGGAAGGTCAAGAAATTTTCCACGAAGCCGGAGGAAAGGAATTTACTGTAATTCCATGCTTAAACGATCGCGATGACTGGGCTGAAGTTGTTACTGGTTGGATTGACCAATGGCGTATTGTTGATGTAAAAACTGCAATCGCCTAATTATTATTTATTATTATTTTTTATTATAAATGGATTATTAGTAGCGCGGTAGATTTGAAATAATAGTAATAGAAAATAATAATAGAGAATAAAAAAATGAGCAATAAATCAGCGGCCTTGGGCACCGACTCCATCGGAAGTTTGTTGATCAAACAAGCCGTTCCCGCTTCCATTGGTATTTTGGTGATGTCGCTGAATATTTTAGTGGACACTATTTTTGTAGGGAATTGGATTGGCTCCATCGCCATTGCTGCTATAAACGTGGTTTTGCCAGTTTCGTTCTTTATTGCTGCGTTGGGAATGGCTATTGGTATTGGTGGTTCTTCCATAATTTCACGCGCTTTGGGGGCAGACAACAAAGAGCGGGCACTGAAAACCTTCGGAAATCAAATCACTTTAACACTCTTGCTAACTACTGCAATGGTAGTTTTTGGTTTGATTTTCATAAATGAACTTATTCCCGCTTTCGGAGGCAAGGGCGACATCTTTGAACCTGCAAAAATTTATTACCGCATTGTTCTATACGGCGTGCCACTCTTGGCACTTTGTATGATGGGAAACAACGTAATCCGTGCTGAAGGGAAACCCAAATTCGCAATGATAGCGATGATTATCCCTTCCGTAGGTAACCTTGTTTTGGACTATATTTTTATTAATCTTATGGATATGGGAATGGCCGGTGCTGCATGGGCAACAACTATTTCTTATGGCCTGTGTTTTCTGTATGTATTGTGGTTCTTCTTAAGTGGCAAATCTGAACTGAAAATTAGATTGCCACATTTTGGTTTGGATTTACCAATTCTTAAAGAAATGTCAGCATTAGGTTTTGTAACCTTAGCCCGACAAGCAGTGGTAAGCGTTACCTACCTTTTGATGAACAACATTCTTTTCGATATTGGTGGCGAGGCATCTGTAGCATCCTATGGAATTATTGCCCGGATGTTAATGTTTGCACTTTTCCCAGTATTGGGAGTAACCCAAGGGTTTTTGCCAATTGCAGGTTACAATTATGGAGCTCATAAATTTTCTCGTGTTCGCGAGAGCATTAACAAAGCTATTTTGTATGCTGGCGGGTTAGGGCTGGTTATTTTTGTTGTAATTATGACATTTCCTGAAGCCATTGTTTCTGTGTTTACAACAGATCCAGACATTCTTTCTGAAACACCCCACTATATGCGCTGGGTTTTTGCGGCAACGCCAATTATAGCTATTCAATTGATTGGCTCGGCTTATTTTCAGGCTATTGGGAAAGCTGTTCCCGCTTTATTGCTCACATTAACGCGACAAGGATTTTTCTTTATTCCTCTGATTTTTATTCTTCCACATTACTTTGGCGAATTAGGGGTTTGGATTTCATTTCCAGCTGCAGATATTCTTTCCACAATTGTTACTGGATATTTTTTAAATCGGGAAATTCGTAAAACGCTGAAATAGAGCTTTATTCCGAAGTTTTTATCTGCTTTTTTTCAGACTCTTTTTCAAGAAAAAATCCCTTATAATTTAATGCCTATATTTGCCGCCTTGTAAAAAACCTTTAAAAAAATAAGATGAAAAAATTTATGAAATTTAGTGTAATTGCCTTTTTAACCTTACTTGCCGTTGGATGTAGTAAAGACGATGATTCCAATAACAATAACGGGGCAGCGGATGGAGAATTGGTAGCGAATGTTAATGGTGACGAATTTAAAACTTCAACCCAAGTTGGCGCGACATTGTATGCTGGAACATTTAATATTACGGCCATTAAGGCTTCCACAGGAGAAACAATTGTAATAACTGTTTCAAATGCTGAAGAAGGAACCTTTGATTTAGGTCCAGACGCAAATGCCCAAAGCGGAGCTGTTTATATGATAAATGGCCAAGATGCTTTCGGTTCGGTTATTGAAGGCGGAAGTGGTGAAATTAAAATCACCAATTTAGATTTGGATAATGAAACCGCGAGCGGAACTTTTAGTTTTACTGCAGTTCGCCAAATAGTTGATGGCAACGGTGATATTATCACAGAAACTGTTGAAATTACTGATGGAGCATTCAGTAATATAGATCTTGCAACCACAATAACTGGTAATGGAAACAGCACCCTTACAGCAAAAGTGGATGGGAGTGATCTGAATGCAGATAGCGTAACAGGTATAGAGCTTACAATTGGCGGAAATTCAACCATTACTGTAACTGCGAATAACAATACCACGCGTCAAAACGTTTCATTAAGTTTTCCTGGCGATGTAACTCCTGGAACCTACAATTTTACAGGTGCTTTTTCAGATTATGTAGGTTCTTATAACCCAAGTTTAGGAGGTGGAACCAACAACTATATTTCTGAATCAGGAACCTTGACTATCACGTCGTTTGATCCTAATACTAGAACGGTTGAGGGCACTTTTAGCTTTTCAGCAAAACGTTTGGATCCTAATGACCCAGATGTTACTTATGAAATTACTGCTGGAAGTTTTTCTGCGGAAATTCAATAAATAACACATTATTTTAATTTTAAAAAGCAATGGAATTTTCCATTGCTTTTTTATTTTCAATCAATTCGAAATTCGAAATAAGTAGCAAACTAAGAGATTAAAATTGAATTTTTAGTATATTTATTTACTAATCAATATTTCAGTTATGAAAAAATTACTACTTCTTCTTATAGCTTTCTCCTGGTTTCACAACACATTTTCTCAACCAGCTGGATTATTGAATGAAACCTTCCGTTTAAAATCTTTAACAATTGGAAACAGCTATTACACTCCCAATGATGAAAATCCAAATTTGACCATTTATGAAGTTGCCGGAAATTACGTTATGGATGCTGACGGCATTTTTAATACACTGAATGCCGCGGCATCTTTTAATGGTAATTCATTGACGCTTAATGATTATGGCGTTACGCAATATGATTGTGTAGAACCCAATTGCTATTACGAAGATTTATATTTTTATGATCTCTTAACAACTTTGAATCTCGATTCTAAAACTTTCACTTATTACTACAGTGAAAACAATGGTTATAAATTTCTAAGATTAAAAGATTCAAATAATAATTGGGCTTATTACAGTACAGAACCTGCACCTGTGGCCAATCCCATGTTGTTTCAAACCTGGTATCTATTTATGCAGGAAGGAGATTTAGGCGATCCCATTTTTTATGGTGGCCCTAATCCGCCACAAATTACTATAAATCCAGATTTTGCATATACTGGCATAGAAGGTTGTGCAACTATCAGCGGTGATTTTATTTTGGGAATTAGTGATTATTATGATTTCCTTTTACAACCACAGAATTACATGCAGGATGAAAGCAATTGCCCGCCCGGACAAGTGGAATATGCATTGAATGAACTGAATAGCGGATTTATTTTAGATTGTGCTGTTTATGAAGGAAATGACGGGAATGATTATCTTCAGTGGGAATATGCCCCTGGCTTTATCTCCCATTTCACAAACGTTTTACTCTCAACTCCTGAAAACAGTTTGGCCGATTTAAAGATTTATCCAAATCCTGCCCAAAACAAATTGACTATTCAATCCATTACTAATGATTTCGATTCT
The DNA here is from genome assembly GCA_038212575.1 of Flavobacteriales bacterium. Lineage (GTDB taxonomy): Bacteria > Bacteroidota > Bacteroidia > Flavobacteriales > Flavobacteriaceae > Aequorivita. The sequence continues at coordinate 107 of JBBQUI010000081.1, read as the reverse complement.
GTTTCTATTTTAGATATTAATGGAAGGATAATCAATTCAACAAAAAATTTGGCTTCAAACGAAATAGACGTTTCAGCATTAAAATCCGGAATGTATTTTATAACTAT